>NZ_JAPZSZ010000226.1:0-15825 GCF_027532095.1 Microcystis sp. LE19-195.1E | reverse complement strand
AAAAGACCATTTACATAAGCTAACCACTCAATTAGTTCGTGAAAACCAAACGATTGTGGTTGAGAATTTAGCCGTTAAGAATATGGTCAAAAACCCGAAATTATCTCAGGCAATATCTGATGTAAGCTGGGGAGAAATCACTCGACAATTAGCCTATAAATGCCGTTGGTACGGGAAAAATTACATCGAAATAGATAGATGGTTTCCTAGCTCTAAAAGGTGTAGTAATTGCGGGTATATTGCTGAGAAAATGCCGTTAAATGTTCGAGAATGGGATTGTCCAGACTGTGGGACACACCATGACCGAGATGTTAACGCTAGTAAAAATATTTTGGCCGCAGGGCTTGCGGTGTCAGTCTGTAGAGCGACCATAAGACCAGAATAGAGTAAATCTGTTAAGGCAGGTGCGAAAAATCCTTCGGGAAAGAAGCAGAAACCTAAATCGTGAGGTTTGGGAATCACCGTCCGTTTACGGCGGTGAGGATGTCAAAATGAAAGAAACATCTATACTGATAGCTGGTTAATTTTTATGAAAACTGTTGCCGATACGGACTTGCAAAGGCTAGAAGACTTAATTATCAACGGACAAAAAGCGATCGAGACTCGTTTCACGGCGATCGAGACTTGTTTCACGGCGATCGAGAATAGTATCGTCGAAATTAAGGCTGATATTAAGGAAATCAAGCAAGATGTTAAATCCCTAGAGATAGGACAGGCAAAATTAACCGAAAGAGTCGAAGGGATGGATAATCGCCTCAAAATAGTTGAGGGCAGTCAAAAAAATCAAATTTGGGCATTGATAACCATTTTAGGCGGTTCACTGATTACCGCTTCCGTCGGTTTGCTGATCGCTATTTTGCGCTTTGTCTTGTTTAAGTAAAAAATTATGGCCATAGATGAAACTGAAACCGAAATAAATCAAGAAATCGACTCAGAAACCGAAAAAATTGAGCCATCAGCCTCGGTAATAGAGAGATACGCCCAAATCCACCTAAAAAGCGAGGGTGAGAAATTGGTGCTAATTTTGCCCAAAACCTGCGCCGGGGAGACAAGTCAGGATTGGACAGATATCTTGACAGGATTAAAATATTATCTCCGTAATAGCGGCCAAAACTGCCCCGCTAGAACACCAGTACACCTAAGGTCCAACAATCGCCTGATGGATACGCGCCAACTACAAGCGATCGCCACAATTTTAGACAGTGCCGAATTACCCCTGCATACCATCCAAACCCAAAGAAGACAAACCGCAGTAGCAGCGGCAACCATGGGTTACAATGTCGAACAAATGCGCTCGAATCCGACGGTTTTCGGGGACGAGCAACCGCTGCCATCCCTCCTCGCCGAACCTTTGTACTTAAAAACCACCCTGCGATCGGGTGTAGAAATCCGTCACCCGGGTACAGTTATAGTCATGGGCGATGTCAACCCCGGCGGCTCGATCGTCGCTGATGGCGATATATTAGTTTGGGGGAGTTTACGCGGTGTGGCCCATGCTGGATTCCGCGGCGATCGAGCAGCGGTAATTATGGCCCTGCGAATCGACTTAACTCAACTGAGGATCGCTGAATTAGTGGCACGCGCTCCGGCTTTAGATAGCGATCGCATGGAACCAGAAATTGCCTGTATCAGCGAAGGAGGAATCCGCATCATTGGGGCTTATAATTTTTCCAGAACCTACACCTTTAAAGATAAAGTGGGATGGGTAGAAAAAAAGTGATCAGTGACCAGTAAACAGTGATCAGTAAATAGTGATTCAGTGACCAGTAAAAATAGGGATTAACTGCGTTGAAATGAAAAACTCTATCGGGAGCATCTCATTTATGCAAGTGAGTAATTATACTTATCACTAAAACTGGTTTCTAGCAAGGCTTTCAAAATAGCTTGACATAAAAACCTGATTTAGGGGTGACAAAGGTGAGATGCTCCCAACTCTATCAAACCAATAACTGATAACTGATAACTGATAACTGATAGCTGATAGCTGATAGCTGATAGCTGATAGCTGATAACTGATAACCGGTAACTGATAACTGATAACTGATAACTGATAACTGATAACTGATAACTGATATAAATTATGGCTCGTGTAATTGTGGTGACATCGGGAAAGGGAGGAGTTGGTAAAACGACAGTAACGGCGAACTTAGGTTCAGCCTTATCTCAATTAGGCTGTCGAGTCGCCCTTGTCGATGCCGATTTCGGACTGAGAAATCTCGATTTATTGTTAGGATTAGAACAGCGTATCGTTTATACTGCCCTCGATGTGGTGGCGGGAGATTGTAGCCTTGATAAAGCTTTAGTTAAGGATAAAAGACAGGAAAATCTGGTCTTATTACCGGCGGCACAAAACCGCACCAAAGAGGCAATTACTGCCGCTCAAATGAAGGATTTAGTCGCCCAATTGTCAAAAAGTTATGACTATGTATTGATTGATTGCCCGGCAGGAATTGAAATGGGTTTTCGCAATGCGATCGCCGCTGCTCAAGAAGCGATCATCGTTACTACCCCGGAAATGTCGGCGGTGAGAGATGCCGATCGCGTGGTGGGATTACTAGAAAGCGAAGATATTAAGAGTATCCGTCTGATTGTCAACCGGCTGCGGCCAGAAATGATCCAACTTAACCAGATGATCAGCGTCGAGGACATTCTCGACCTCTTGGTAATTCCCCTGTTGGGGATTATTCCCGACGATCAAAGAATTATTATTTCCACTAATAAAGGGGAACCATTAGTATTAGAGGAGAAGACCTCTCTCCCCTCCATGGCCTTTAGAAACATTGCCCAGCGTTTACAGGGTCGCGATGTGCCGTTTCTAGATTTAATGGCCGGTCAAGAAGGTTTTCTTGCTCGTCTGCGTCGTCGCTTGTTTGGGCCTTAAACTCTCTCATCTCAACCCCTTAACCTACTATGAATGACCTGATCGATAAACTTCTAGCATGGCGCGGTTCGGGCAAAAGTGGCGACCAAGCTAAAAAACGCTTAAAACTTATTCTGGCCCATGATCGCGCCGATCTTAGTCCCGAACTTCTCAATATGATGCGTCAAGAAATCTTAGAAGTGGTCAGTCGTTATCTTGATATCGACACCGAGGAAACCGAGTTGATCCTAGAAAGTGACCAACGGACTACAGCCCTGATTGCTAATTTTCCGATTCGTCGCATCAAACGCCGTCCTTTAACCGAGAAATTGCCATGAAAACTCAACCGATCGAGCTTTGGCTTAGTCTAGCAGTTAGTCCCTTTCTTTTATCCTACTTAGGACTACGTTCTATTAATAATTGGTTGATAGAAGTCGGGAAAGACAGCGAGGAAATCTTTCGGGGCGATCGCTTGCCCCTTCTCAATATTCCCGATCAGTTACCGGTCAACAGTGACCAATAATCTTTTCTAGAAAAAGTTACCGAAAAAAAGTCCTTTTGCCCCCTGAAAAGAGGCAAAAATAGTGAAATTTTTGTTAAAAATAGGAAAAAATGTGATTCTTTGGGATATAATCTCATTTCTGACAAACCCTAAGAACTAATCCCGATAGATCAGCAATTGAATTACAGCGTTTTTCATTTCAACAAAGTACATCCCGATATATCAGGGAACAGGGGATAGGGATTTAGGGAGATAGGGATTTAGGGAGATAGGGAAATTTCAGCCCCACTGCCCCACTACCCCAACACCCCACTCCTGACTCCTGACTCCTGACGACCGACTCCTAACTCCTTTTCACTTTTTACTGAAATTATGAGCGTCCTTGTCCCCTCGACCGCAACCGAACAGGATATTTTCACCACTTCCAACCTGTTTCTGCAGCAAAGACTGAAATTAATCGAAGATTTATGGAAAGAAGTCTTAGTCTCCGAATGTGGTCAAGAATTAGTTGATTTACTGGAATTACTGCGCCATCTCTGTTCTGAGGAAGGACAAGTGACCGATGATAGTCCGGAAGCAATGATCGCCAAAATGATCGAAGACTTGGAACTAGGGGAAGCGATCAAAGTTACCCGCGCTTTTGCCCTCTATTTCCAGTTAATAAATATTATTGAACAACACTACGAACAAAGGGATCAGCAACTACTGCGACGGACGGTGATCGGGGAAGAAAACGAAAGTCCCAAGGCTGACCCAACGCAAAAAAGCCTTTTAGCCACCATTGTCGGGGCCGATTGGCTAGAAAAAACCCTGAACGAGTCCGATCACTCCGGCCCAAAATCGGGACTATTTCACTGGTTATTTCCCTATCTCAAACAGGTTAACGTCCCTCCCCAAGAAATTCAGCGTCTTCTCGATCAGTTAGATATTCGTCTGGTTTTCACGGCCCACCCCACGGAAATTGTCCGTCATACCATTCGCATTAAACAGCGCCGTATCTCAGGCATTCTCGAAAAACTCGACCAAGCAGAAGAAATCTTTCGCAGTATGGGGTTAACTAACTCCAGAGAAGCACAAACAGTCACCAAACAGTTAAAAGAAGAAATTCGTTTTTGGTGGCGAACAGATGAACTACACCAATTTAAACCCACCGTCGTCGATGAAGTGGATTATGCCCTGCACTACTTCGATGAAGTTCTCTTTGATTCCCTACCCCAGTTAACCCTGCGTCTGCAGCAAAGTCTAGAATCCTCCTTTCCCCGTTTACGAGCGCCGAAAAATAACTTCTGTCGCTTCGGTTCTTGGGTCGGGGGAGATCGGGATGGCAATCCCTCCGTTACCCCCGAAGTCACCTGGAAAACCTGCTGTTATCAGCGCAATCTCGTTATTAAAAAATATCTCGATGCTATTCGCGACCTGACCAGTATTTTAAGTGCCTCCCTGCACTGGTGTCACGTCTTGCCGGAGTTACTGGACTCCCTGGACAGAGATAAACAGCAAATGCCCGAAATCTATAGCCAGTTAGCAATCCGCTACCGTCAGGAACCCTATCGCCTCAAATTGGCCTTTATTCAAAAACGTCTGGAAAATACCCGCGATCGCAATAATCGCCTCAATGACCCGGAAGAACGACAATTATTAACTAAACTCAACGAAACCAACATCTATCGCTCCGGTTCCGAGTTTTTAGCCGAATTACAGCTATTACAGCGCAGTCTCCTTCAAACCGGTCTTTCCTGTCAAGAACTGGATCAACTGATTGCCCAAGTGGAGATTTTTGGCTTTGTCCTGACTCAGTTAGATTTTCGGCAAGAATCCACCCGTCACGCCGAATGTATCGAAGAAATCGCCGCATATCTGGGAGTTTTACCGAAACCCTACGGTCAATTAACCGAATCAGAAAAAATCGCCTGGTTAGTGGAGGAATTAAAAACCCGTCGGCCCTTAATTCCCCGGGAAATGCCCTTTTCGGAAAGAACCTGCGAAACCATTGAAACCCTGCGAGTTTTAAGAAGTCTGCAAGGGGAATTTGGTCTGGAAATCTGCCAAACCTACATTATCAGCATGACCAACGAGGCCAGCGATGTGCTAGAAGTGCTGTTATTAGCCCAAGAAGCCGGTTTATACGACCCCGCCACTAGCCGCAGTTCCCTCCGCATCGTTCCCCTCTTTGAAACCGTCGATGACCTCAAACACGCCCCCGGCATCATGCAGACTTTGTTTGAATTGCCCCTCTATCGGGCAACCCTAGCTGGCGGTTACGACCATTTAGGGGCTTTAAACGGGGAGGACGTGACCCCGGAACCTGCTATCTTGGAACCGAGTAATTTACAGGAGATTATGGTGGGTTACTCCGATAGTAATAAAGATTCCGGCTTTTTGAGCAGTAATTGGGAAATTCATAAGGCCCAGAAGGCTTTACAAAAAACCGCTAAACAATACGGCGTGAATCTACGTCTTTTTCATGGCCGGGGCGGTTCCGTCGGTCGGGGTGGTGGACCGGCCTACGCCGCTATCCTCGCCCAACCCCGGGGAACGATTAACGGTCGCATTAAAATCACCGAACAAGGCGAGGTTTTAGCCTCGAAATACTCTTTACCAGAATTGGCCTTGTATAACCTCGAAACGGCCGTAACGGCAGTCATACAGGCAAGTTTACTGGGCAGTGGTTTTGATGATCTCGAACCCTGGAATCGCATCATGGAGGAGTTGGCCACCCGTTCACGACAAACCTATCGCAGTTTGATTTATGAAGAACCGGACTTTTTAGACTTCTTTCTGTCCGTAACTCCCATTCCTGAAATTAGTCTTTTACAGATTAGTTCCCGACCAGCGCGCCGGAAAAGTGGTCAACAGGATTTAAGTACCCTGCGGGCAATTCCCTGGGTATTTAGTTGGACCCAAACCCGTTTTCTTTTACCGGCTTGGTATGGTTTAGGGACAGCTTTGCAGATGTTTCTCGATGATTCTCCTAGCAGAAATTTGGAATTGTTACGCCATTTTTATCACAAGTGGCCTTTCTTCCAGATGGTGATTTCTAAGGCAGAAATGACTCTATCGAAGGTGGATCTACAGATGGCCTATCACTACGTCAGTGAACTTTCTAAACAGGAAGATCGAGAACGTTTTCAACGTCTGTTTGAAAGGATCAAAGAGGAATATAATCGCACCAGCGAGATTGTTCTCCAGATCACCGGCGAGAAACATTTATTAGATAATGATCCGAGTTTACAGCGCTCGGTCCAGTTACGCAACGGTTCGATCGTTCCCCTCGGTTTCCTACAGGTGTCTCTCCTCAAGCGTTTACGTCAATACAACAGTCAAGCTCAATCCGGTGTGATTCATTTCCGCTATTCTAAAGAGGAGTTATTAAGGGGTGCTTTAATGACGATTAATGGTATTGCCGCAGGGATGAGAAATACCGGTTGATTACAGATAATTAGGGTGTGCTGAAAAAGTGTATTGGTGGGGGCAGGGTGTGGGGTGTAGGGTGTAGGGTGTAGGGATTTTGAGGGGGTCAACCACCTAATTTTCAGGGAAAAAGTCCTTGAAATTTCCCTCCGATACCCGCAATGGCTGGCACTTTTTGAGGGGAAAAAAGTCTAAAAATGTTACCCAACAAGGTTTTTAGATTTATTCAGCCAACCCTAATTAATGGTAGTTTTCGGGGGGATTGTCTTGAAGGTAATCCACCCCATTTTTGTGATTTGTCAACTTTTTGTAGAACTTCTACTGAGTTGTTATTTTTAAAGGGAAACTCCCCGATAAAATTGGCCATTACTTCCGATTTTATCACTCAATCCCAGCTTTTGGGGGGTTCTATTGGCTAATATTACTATAGCGTTTCCTAAGCTAGTGAGGTACACATATTTTTCTTCCCTTTTGACTTTTGACTTTTGCCTTTTGCCTAAAACCCATAACTTTTGTACCTCAGCAGACTGAAAAACGCTATATCACTTATTGACTAAAAATGAAGATTTGACCCCTAACAGTTGACAATCGAAGATCGATCCCGAAGAAAAGCAATTAAGCTCACCGGTGTGTCGGAAGATTAGAGATTGTGCCAAAATGGAGAAAGTGACCCAAGGATTACAGGTAAATTGTAAAAAAAAGGATCGAGTAACCGTGACTGATACCAACCTAGATATACTATCCCTGACGGATCCAGCGATCGCAGGGATTCTGCAAAAAGAACTGCAACGTCAAAGAGATCACCTAGAATTAATCGCTAGTGAAAACTTTACCTCGGCTGCCGTCATGGCCGCCCAGGGTTCGGTTTTAACCAACAAATACGCGGAAGGACTGCCCAAAAAACGCTACTATGGCGGTTGCGAATACATTGACGAAGCGGAACAATTAGCGATCGATCGGGTTAAACGACTATTTGGGGCAAACCACGCTAACGTACAACCCCACTCCGGTGCCCAAGCTAATTTCGCCGTTTTCCTGACCCTCTTGCAGCCCGGCGATACGATTATGGGTATGGATCTCTCCCACGGTGGTCATCTTACCCACGGTTCCCCCGTTAACGTTTCCGGAAAATGGTTCCGAGTAGTACAGTACGGAGTAAGTCCCGAAAGCGAACGCCTTGACTACGATCTCATCCTTGACATCGCCCGCAAGGAAAAACCCAAACTAATTATCTGCGGTTATTCTGCCTACTCGCGCCGGATTGATTTCGAGAAATTCCGCGCCATCGCTGACGAAGTGGGGGCCTACCTGATGGCAGATATCGCCCATATTGCCGGTTTAGTGGCCACCGGTCATCATCCTAACCCCCTACCCCACTGTGATGTGGTAACTACCACCACTCACAAAACCCTGCGCGGTCCTAGGGGGGGGTTAATTATGACCAAAGACGAGGAATTAGGCAAAAAATTCGATAAATCCGTCTTCCCCGGTACCCAAGGCGGTCCCCTAGAACACGTGATCGCGGCGAAAGCGGTGGCTTTTGGGGAGGCCCTGAAACCGGAGTTTAAAATCTATTCAGGACAAGTAATCGCTAATGCCCAAGCTTTGGCAGGTCAGTTGAAAGCTAGAGGGATTAAAATTGTCACCGATGGTACGGATAATCACTTGATGTTACTCGATTTAAGATCCGTGGGCATGACCGGGAAAGAAGCCGATCGCTTGGTGAGTACTATCAATATTACCGCTAATAAAAACACTGTTCCCTTCGATCCCGAGTCTCCCTTTGTCACCAGTGGTCTGCGCTTGGGTTCCCCGGCTATGACCACCAGAGGACTAGGAGAAACGGAATTTATCGAGATTGGCAACATTATCGCCGATATTCTCCTTAATCCAGGTGATGAAGCCCTGAGAACTACTTGCCGTCAACGGGTAGCGAAACTCTGTGAAAGCTTCCCCCTCTATCCCCATCTCCATATTTCCGTCCCCGCCTTGGCCTAAAACGAGAGATAATAAAAACTCATAATTGGCGATTGCCTGTCAGTTGCCAATTGTGAATTAAATCGCCCCCCAATTCCCATGTCTGGAGATTTATACTATCTAATTGCTTTTCTGATCGCCCATACCGTGGTACTTTGGAGTACCCCCCTCGTCAGAACCGTCGGACTGAAAAGCGGTTACGTCGATAAACCCAACGAAAGGAAGGTCCATGAAAAGCCCATGGTTCGACTGGGGGGAGTTTCGATTTTTGTCGGCGCGTTAACTGCCCTCCTGATCGTTTGGTGGTTGGGAGGGTTTGCCGGTTTAAACAGCGATCGAGAATGGGAAGTGTGGGGCGTAACCCTAGGCGGTTTGGGCTTTTTTCTCATCGGTCTAGCGGATGATCTTTTTAATCTTTCGCCCCTCATTCGTCTGCTAATGCAGTTTAGCGTCGCTTTTCTAGCTTGGCAAGCCGGGGTAAGGATCGATTTCCTCTCTATTCCCTTCGGCGATTTATTACAAATTCATTGGCTAAGTTTACCGATTACTCTCCTCTGGTTAGTGGGGATGGCTAACGCGATTAATTGGATTGACGGTTTAGATGGATTAGCGGCGGGGGTTTCGGGTATATCTGCCGTGGTTATTTTAATTGTAACTTTGGTGATGGGACAACCCGCCGCCGCTATTATCGCCGCCGCTTTAGCGGGTGGGGCCTTGGGTTTTCTGCGTTACAATTTTAACCCCGCTCAAATTTTTATGGGGGATGGTGGGGCCTATTTTATGGGTTTTACCCTTGCGGGTGTGGCGGTGATTGGATTGGCGAAAACTACTGCTGTGACTACTGTTGCCGTTACCGCCGTCCTATTGCCCTATCTCATCCTCGCGGTTCCTCTCCTCGATATGTCAACGGTGATTATTTCCCGTCTCAAACGCGGAAAATCCCCTTTTGTGGCTGATAAACGTCATTTACACCACCGTTTACTGAAAGCAGGTATCTCTCACCGTCTGACAGTATTATTTATCTACGCTCTAACTCTCTGGGTGGGCAGTTTAGCCCTCGGTTTCTCCAATGTTCCCAGTGGTTGGGGTTTTGCCTTTGGTGCAACTCTCCTCCTCGGTTACGTCGGTTGGCAAGTCTGGCGCAATCGTGGCAGTGAACCGTAAGCCATCTTAAACTAGAAAAAAGATTAATAATTAAGATAGCGGCAGGATAACTCTGGGAGTTTAGCAAATGTCTAACGAAACCGTAACTTATTCCCTTGAAACGGTCCTCAAGGAAATCAAAGACAGCATCAAGGAAGTCAACCACAAAGCTGATAGAATCGAGCAACGTCTGACAAAATTAGAAATCGGACAGGCAGAACTTAAAGGAGAAATTAAAGCTTTAGATGAGCGACTAAGCACAAAAATTGACGGATTGACCGCTAGAGTTGCCTATCAAGAGTTTACTAATCGAGGCATTTTGATCGCCCTTGTTGTTGCTATTTTAGGAGGAGCAGCTAAACTTTTTGGATTTATTGGCAACCCCTAGAAGTTGCCCTTAGCATCATAAATTTTTCCTATCTTATTTGGCTCTTCGGTAATTGTTATGCAATGGACGGGGGTTATAAGGGATGGAACCCTTATATAGAAAGGCATTTAGCGATTTTTGTCAATTGTTTTTTATCTAGAGCGAACTAATCAATTAAGTCTCTTGCCAGATAAGGATTTAGTCGATTTATGCCCCCCTATCGAACCATACCAAGTAACGAAGAACCTCTTATTTTTTCAGCAAGCCCTAATTAAAGTTATCAAAAGTAGGAGTTTAGCAAATGTCTAACGAAACCGTAACTTATTCCCTTGAAACTGTCCTGACAAGGATTGAGGGAAAAATCGACTCTTTACAAAGAGATGTTAATGAGCGTCTAACTAGGGTTTGCTGAAAAAGCTTTTCCTGGGGGCAGGGTGTGGGGTGTGGGGTGTGGGGTGTGGGGTTTTACCAGTTTTGAGGTGGTCAACTACCTAATTTTCAGGGAAAAAGTACCTGAATTTTCCCCCGATCCCCGCAATGGCTGGCACTTTTTGAGGGGAAAAAAGTCCAAAAGTCTTATCCAACAAGGTTTTTAGATTTATTCAGCAACCCCTATTTAACTGTTTCTAAAATCAACTTCGATCGCTTAACATTATCGGGTACAGGAATCGGATAATCGCCATTAAAACAGGCAGTACAGAAGGTTTTCGGGTCTTCCTTCGTTGCTGTTAACATTCCATCTTGACTGAGATAAGCTAAACTATCCACCCCGATTTGTGCCTGAATTTCCGCCACCGATTTAGTTGCCGCAATTAATTGCTCTTGGTTGTCCGTATCAATGCCATAAAAACAAGGATGAGTCACCGGAGGAGAAGATATTCTCATGTGAACTTCTCTTGCTCCGGCATCCCGTAAAGCTTTAACTAATTTCCGGCTAGTGGTTCCCCGCACGATCGAATCATCAACAATAATAACTCTTTTTCCCTGTAAAACATCCTTTAAAGGATTCAATTTCATCTTAATTCCCGACTCTCTCATGTGTTGGGTTGGTTGAATAAAAGTTCGTCCCACATAACGATTTTTAATCAATCCTTCCGCGTAGGGAATATCAGAAATGCGCGAAAATCCGATCGCAGCCGGAATACCCGAATCGGGAACTCCCATCACCATATCTGCTTCTACCGGCGACTCTTTGGCTAATTGTTCCCCCAAACGTACCCGATAAGTATATAAAGATTCCTCGTGGACAATGCTATCGGGACGGGCAAAATAAATCATCTCGAAAACGCATAATTTTTTCTCCGGTTTAATGGCCCAATCCACCGAAGATAAGCCATCTTCACTAATCCAAACTAATTCCCCCGGCTGCACATCCCGCAGATAATCGGCCCCGATAATATCTAATCCGCAGGTTTCCGAAGCTAAAACATAACGGGGGGGATTGCCTTCTTCTTGCAAAACCCCAATTACTAAGGGTCTGACACCATTGGGATCCCGCGCCCCGATAATTCCCGTCGGTGTGCCGATAACAAGGCTGTAAGCCCCGCTACAATAGCTAAAGGCATCGATCGCCGCTTCTATCCAATCCTTGCCACTATCCACCTCCTGACCGATAGCGACGGCGATCATTTCCGAGTCGGTGGTGGTGCCGAAATCACAACCGCGCTTTTCTAATACATTTCTTAACTCAAAAGTATTGACTAAATTGCCGTTATGTGCTAGGGAAAGTTTACCCAAACGGGTTTCGATCACGGCTGGTTGGGCATTGGCCCGACGGCTAGAACCGGTGGTAGAGTAACGAGTATGACCGACGGCGTGAGTACCCGGCAAGGTTTTAAGGACAGTTTCGCTAAAAACTTGGGAAACTAAGCCCATTTCTTTGTAACAATGCACCGTTTCCCCGTCGTAGGTGGCAATACCTGCCGATTCCTGTCCTCGGTGTTGCAGGGCATAGAGTCCAAAATAGGTCAGTTTTGCTACTTCTTCCTCGGGGGCATAGAGTCCAAAAACTCCACAGGCTTCTTCAGGCTTATCGATACGGTTCAGGGATAGATATGAGTCGAGATGGCTAGACATGGGAGGGTTGGGGCTGCAGAATACTTTGGTAACAAAATCTTAACCGATCTTAATCTTCTTTTAACGATTTATTGATCAGCTATCAGCCTTTATTTACCGATATAATCGGCCATCTTATCTAGCTGACGGCCTCAAGATTACAGCCTTCTTTCGATCGCTTTTGACCAAACTTGCTGTATAGTTTCTAGACTAACATCGATCGCCGGTTGTTTATTCCGGTCAAAAATCCGAAGATTCTCGCTTTTTTCGCTAACTTTGCCAGTTATTTGCCAATAGTCTCCTAATTGTGTCTTTAGGTATTCTTCCCAATCTTGCCGATTTTCGGGGGAAACGGAGACAATAATGCAACTAGCTAATTCTCCGAATAACACCGCGTCAAAACGGCCTTGATGCTGCCAAGAAAGGTCAATTTCCGCCCCTAACTGCCCACTAATACAGCATTCTGCCAGAGCAGTGGCTAAACCTCCTTCGGCGCAATCGTGGGCAGATTTCACCCAACCGGCGCGAATTCCCTGACGACAGGCCGCTTGTACCTTTCTTTCTAATTCAAAATCAATTACCGGCGGTTTTCCCGTCACCAAACCGTGAATAACGGCTAAATATTCGGAAGCGCCGATAGTTGGCAAGGAGAAACCCAAAAGATAGATTAAATCCCCCGCTTTTTGCCAACCTTGGCCGCAAATTTGCCCGATATCCGGCACTAATCCCACCATCCCAATCACGGGAGTCGGATAAATAGACTGGGGGCTGCCAGCTGCATCAACGGTTTCGTTGTACAAAGAAACATTACCCCCAGTTACTGGTGTATTCATTTCCCGACAAGCTTCGGCAATACCCTGACAAGCAGTGGCTAATTGCCAATAACCGATTGAATTCTCTGGACTTCCGAAATTGAGATTATCCGTGACAGCAATGGGGTCAGCGCCAACACAACTAAGGTTTCTGGCCGCTTCCGCCACGGCCAACTTAGCTCCGTTATAGGGATCAAGATAAACGTATCGCGGATTACAATCTGTAGTCGCCGCTACACCTCGCCGAGAATTTGCGGGATTAGCACCCAGAGGACGCACGCGAATCACGGCCGCATCGGCTCCTCCGGGGAGAACAACGGTGTTATTCTGGACTTGATGATCATATTGACGATAAATCCAGCGTTTTGAAGCAATCGAGGGACTATCCAGCAGTTTTAATAAAATCTCGTTATGGGATTCGGGAATAGGAATCGTGCTATCTTGCCATAATTGAGCTTTTTGGGCGTATTCCGGCGGTTCTGCCAGTAATTCCCGATGATAAATCGGAGTATTATCCGCCAGGGCCGTGGCAGGAATTTCGGCGGCAATTTCCCCTTTAAATAATATACGGACGATCGGTTCTGCAATTACTTGGCCAGCGACCACAGCCTGAAGTCCCCAACGATGGAAAATCTCGATTAATTCGCCTTCTCGTCCCGATGCTGCCACAAATAACATTCTTTCTTGGGATTCCGACAGCAGATATTCGTAGGGGACCATCCCAGTTTCCCGGACGGGGATTTTATCGAGATCTAATTCAATTCCCACCCCTCCCTTGGCTGCCATCTCGGAGGTAGAACAGGTGATCCCAGCGGCCCCCATATCCTGGGCCGCCACCACCGCGCCGGTCTTAAATGCCTCTAAACAAGCTTCTATCAAGGATTTTTCCAGAAAAGGGTCGCCCACTTGCACCGCGGGCCGGTCATCCATAGATTTATCGGTTAATTCGGTGCTGGCAAAACTCGCCCCTCCCATACCGTCGCGGCCGGTGGTAGAACCAACGTATAAAACCGGGTTTCCTAGGCCTTTTGCCCCGGATTTGACGATTTCCTCGGTTTCCATTAGCCCTAAAGCCATGGCATTAACGAGGGGATTGCCATTGTAGGCATTATCAAAGTATATCTCACCGCCCACCGTGGGAACGCCCACACTATTGCCATAATGACTTATTCCCTCCACGACTCCGGCAAAAATGCGACGATTGCGGGCATCTTGCAAGTTACCAAAACGGAGAGAGTTGAGGATAGCAATGGGCCGGGCCCCCATGGTAAAAATATCCCGCAGGATACCTCCGACTCCGGTAGCGGCACCTTGGAACGGTTCCACCGCAGAAGGATGATTATGGGACTCGATTTTAAAGGCTAATCGCAATCCATCGCCCAAATCCACTACTCCGGCATTTTCCCCCGGTCCGACAAGAATTTTTTCGCCGGTGGTGGGGAATTGTTTGAGCAGCGGCCGGGAGTTTTTATAACAGCAGTGTTCCGACCACATCACGCCAAACATCCCTAATTCGGCTTTGTTGGGGTGTCTTCCCAGTCTTTTGACTATTTCTTCGTATTCTTCGGGTTTGATGCCTTCTGAGGCAATTTCTGCGGCAGTGAAGGGGGTAGTCATGGGACAATGCGATCGAGGGACAAGATTTATTGTATAACGTCTGATGAGATCGAGTTACAATGCCTAGTCAAGGACAAAAAAGTTAAAAGGGTTTGCGCTAGTAAAGTTAAGCTAAAGACATAGTTTTATGATCAGTTGGAACGAAACTATGGCAGTAGAAACAGCTTTATCAATGAAAGCCTTATACGATCAGGATTTTGTTCTCTGGGCTTCAAAAACCGCCGAACTTTTAAAGCTAAAAAAGTTTGATGACGTGGACTGGGAAAATCTGATCGAGGAAGTGGAGTGCATGGGGAAAAGTGACAGACGGGCTGTAGAAAGTTTATTAACCCGACTTATCGAACACCTGTTTAAGTTAGCTTATCACAAATCGGAACGGGAGCGAGAACGCAACGTCTGTCACTGGGTAGGAGAAATCGCCGGTTTCCGAACTAAACTAGGAGAGTGGCTAGAAACTACTACTCTCACCAACCACGCGCGGGATTATTTTCAAAAAGCCTACTCGAACGCTCGGAAAACTTTAATACAAGCGAAAGCAGTCACTCGCGACGCGATTCCTCTAGAGCCTCCTTTCTCCCTCGAACAGGTATTAGATGGGGAATGGTTCCCGATTGATATCGATCATTACTTCGACGATTTTCCTTTTACTTAGACCCATGTTATCCTGATAATATTGGCTTTCAAAACTGAAATATGGATGCCCTGATTCAAGAACTGGAAATTAAACTGCGTCAATGGCAACCGGCAACTGTTGAACAGGTGCGACGTTATCTTGTCGAGATTATCGAATTAGCAGACCAAGATGGGTTAGAACTTCTCCGTTCTAGATTGGTTGAGCAGGAGGTATTGGATATAATTGAGGAACCCGAAACCCGGTGAAGTTTCGTTGAGGTAGCCTTTTAAAATTAAAAAACAAAAAACTTCTGCTAAACTAGAGGCATCTTTTTGAGTTTAATTGCGTGAAAACTGACAGTATTTTCTATCAACTCTTACAAAGATTTCCCGCTTGTTTCTTTGATTTGTTGAACCTTCCCCCCGAAACCGCCAATTCTTATCAATTCTCCTCGGTGGAAGTTAAACA
>NZ_JAPZSZ010000189.1:0-19073 GCF_027532095.1 Microcystis sp. LE19-195.1E | reverse complement strand
CTAAAAATGTTGACTCAACCTTCTAAACTCGCAGAGCGTTCGTTACGGTATCTGCTATCCCTAGAGTTGAAGGTGGGTGAAGTGGTCAACCCTAAGTTGTCAAAACAATCCCAAAGTCGGAACGAAGAAAAACGATGATTAGGTCAAGAGAAAAGTCGAAACTCAAGTAGGTTGGACGAGCAACGTAACCCCTAACATCGGGTAGGACGAAGCGTAATTGCTTCGAGGTAATCAGAACACAAGAAACCAAGTAGAGACCAGTGAGACTCATGATTAGTAATAGCTATAGAGAACTGTGGAAAAACATTCCGTGGAAGAAACTCCGTAGGAATCTATTCCGGCTACAATGTAGACTGTGGAAAGCGATGGGAGTAGGAGACAAGGCAAAAGCCAAAAATCTTCAAAAGCTAATCTTAAAATCTCGAAGTGCTAGATTACTGGCAATTCGTCAAGTAACTCAACTAAACGCTGGTAAGAAGACAGCAGGAATAGATGGGAAAGCATCACTTTCATTCCGAGAAAGGTGGGAATTAGAATCAGTCCTAGAAACCAAAGTCTGGAATTGGCAACATCAGGGACTGAGAAAAATTCCGATAGCCAAAAAGGATGGAACAACACGGATGCTCAAAATTCCTACCATCTCAGATAGAGCTTGGCAATGTCTTGTCAAATACGCCCTAGAACCTGCCCACGAAGCCACATTTCACGAAAGGAGCTACGGTTTTAGAACTGGACGTTCCGCTCACGATTGTCAAAAAATACTCTTCTTAAACTTAAGAAGTAGCAGCAACGGATTAAACAAAAGAATCCTAGAATTAGACATCGAGAAATGCTTCGATAGAATCAACCACAACACATTAAGGGAATTAATCATTGCTCCCCAAAGCATCAAAGCTGGATTGATGAGATGCTTAAAAGCAGGAGTTAACCCAGAATTTCCTGAACAAGGAACTCCCCAAGGAGGTGTCGTGAGTCCATTACTAGCAAACATCGCTCTCAACGGAATAGAGAATATTCACTACTCAGTCAGATATGCTGACGATTTGGTGTTCCTTCTTAAACCCCAAGATAAAGCGGAAGAGATTCTTGAAAAAGTCGCAAGTTTTCTAGCTACAAGAGGTCTAAACATTAAGCCATCGAAGACAAGGTTAGTAGCCTCGACAGAAGGATTTGATTTTTTAGGATGGCACTTTGTTGTGCAAGCCAACGGAAAATTTAGAAGTTATCCCTCAGAGGAAAACTTTAAAGCCTTTCGTCAGAAAGTTAAAGCCATCATCAATCACTCGAACTATGGGGCAAAGATTAAAGCCCAAAAATTAGCTCCAATAGTCAGAGGATGGAGAAACTACCACCGCTATTGTCAACTGAATGGCTCAAGATTCTCATTATGGCAACTTAATCATAGGACATATAAAGTGTTCTTAAAAGAAAAAAAGGTAAACCGCCAGATGGCTGCAAATTTAGTCAAAAAAGCGTTTCCACCTGTGCCATATTCAGAAAACAAGCACATCAACGTTAGAGGAGATTATTCGCCTTTTAACGGTGACTTAGTTTACTGGTCGAAGAGACAGTCCAAACTTTACGATGGAGCAACTTCTAGGTCTTTAATCCGACGGAACCATACCTGTGGATATTGTGGCTTGAAATTTATTGATGAGGAAAGAATACATCTGCACCACATCGATAGAAATCACGCTAATGGTCGAGCCAATAATCTTTTGGCAGTACACGAATCATGCCACGATTACATCCACAGGTGCAAAAGTGAAAGCTAAGATTATCGGGAGCCGAGTGCGGTGAAAGTCGCACGCTCGGCTCTAAGAGAGAGGTGCGGAGGATAATACCTCCCATCGACTCTACCTACCAAATTGTTTTTTTAACGATAATTATCTGATTTGCGATTATTTTGGACTTTAGTGCGATCAGGTTTTCTTCTTATGGTGTGATCGCTTTTTGGGATGTGAATTGCGATCGTTTTGGGGAGGAGCAATTTTGGGGGGATCAGGAGGAGTGATCGTTTTTTGATAATGGGGAGGGGCGATCGTTTTTGGAAGGAGCAATTTTTTTGGAGTAGCGATCGCTTTTTGGGAATGAGGAGAGGCGATCTCATATCGTATTTTTCTATTATCATAGTAAGATTAGGCAAATATATATTTGGAGTAACAATAACATGAAAATTAAAGCTCTAATCTGGCAAGAGGATGGTATTTGGTGCGGTTCCGTACCTGCATTGCCAGGTTGTCATACCTGGGGAGAAAGCTACGAACAATTATTAGAAATGTTGCAAGATGCGGTTCAAGGATGGCTTGAAGTTGCAAGTCAAGAAACAGAAATTGAAGCAGACAAAGAGCTAATCGAATTATCATTATGAAATCTATTTCTGGCAAAGCCCTTTGTAAAATTATTGAACGTTATGGTTGGCAGTTAAAACGCATTAGTAGTAGTCATCATATTTATACAAAACAGGGAATGAAAGTTATTTTATCCGTTCCTGTTCATGGCAATAAAGATTTGCCAATTGGTACTCTTAAGAGTATTTTGAAAGATGCTGGTCTGAACGAAGATGACTTGAGATAACAGCGATCACTATCACCTTGTTGATTAAACCTTAAAACTGCGATCTCTTTAGACCTCGACCTAATATTATCTTAAGACCAAAAGTCTTTCTAGTTAAGGAATATACCCGAATAAAAATTATTTTAATTGCCTCATATTTTTTCAGCAAACCCGAATTAGCAACGATAGATATACATTACCGTTATCGAACTACTTAGTTAGTACGCAAACCAAAAGCAAGCTGTGACTGGGTTATAATTTTTGGAGATGTCTTTTGAGTGTCATTAGTGTGATCGCTTTTCTTGTCATCAGTTCTAACTCCTGCTGATTTTGATATAATAGCCATAATTGTTTGACATCTTAAGAGAAAAAATCATGATTAGAGCGATTAAACAGAAAGGAATTGTTGGCAGAGAAGGAAAAATAGAGCTTTATTCTGCGGAACTAGAAGAAGGAACAGATGTGGATATTATTATTTTAGTATCTGATTCTGAATCCGATACAACTGAATATCTTCTTTCAACAGAAGCCAATCAGCGTGAATTATCCGAAGCTATTGACAGAATAGAAAATCAAGAAAACTTAGTGACAATTACCGTAAACGAATGGCATTAAAAAT
The DNA here is from genome assembly GCF_027532095.1 of Microcystis sp. LE19-195.1E. NCBI lineage: Bacteria > Bacillati > Cyanobacteriota > Cyanophyceae > Chroococcales > Microcystaceae > Microcystis > Microcystis sp. LE19-195.1E. The sequence continues at coordinate 15,898 of NZ_JAPZSZ010000189.1, read as the reverse complement.
ATAGTATTTGATCCAAAAGCTTTTAAACAATTCAATGAATGGGCTATAGAAGACAAAAAACTCTATAAAAAGTTGATTTAATTGACGACATATTGCGCCATCCTTTCTCTGGAATCGGCAAACCCGAACCCTTAAAACATCAACTCAAGGGTTATTGGTCAAGACGCATTAATGATGAACATCGCTTAGTTTATAAAATTACAGAAACAGAAATTATTATTATCAGTTGTAAATTTCATTATGACTAGGCTCAATGTAATCGCCGTTATCTTGTGGATTAAACTTTAAAATTGCCATTGCTTGGGATAGGAACGCCAAGGGCGATCGCTTTTTGGGGATGAGGAGGGGCGATGCCGAAGGCACTGCGTAGCAGATCGCTGATCTTGTCGTTTAGGTCGAGGTAACAAAACCCAACAAGCTTTGTTATAATATTTTTGTCATCAAGAAAGACTTCTAAAAATAGATTTATGCCAGAAATTACTCGATTTTATGGAATTATCATTAAACTCTTTTTTGCCGATCATCCACCTCCCCATTTTCATGCGATTTATGGAGAATATAACGCCCTATTTAATCTGGAAACCTTAGAAATCATTGAAGGAGACTTACCTAATAGAGCCACAAAAATGGTTGTAGAATGGGCAACAATCTATCAACCAGAATTATTGAAAATGTGGAACACTCAAGAATTTAATAAATTACCACCTTTGAAATAAAACAATGCTTTACCCCAAAATAACATCAGCCGAAATCATTGAAAATTATACTCTATTGGTGCATTTTTCTAATCATCAAGCTAGAAAATATAACTGTGAAAATCTACTAGAAAAAACGATGTTTTCTTCCCTTAAAAACTATGCTTTCTTTAAAAACTTTCAACTTGATCCATCAGGTAGCGGAATCATTTGGAATGATGAAGTTGATATAAGCGAGTATGAAATTTGGATCAATGGAATTGAACTATGATTGCCGATCTTGTAGTGCGATCGCTGTTATCCTGTTGATTAAACTTTAAAATTGTCATTGCTTGGGATAGGAATGCAGGGGGCGATCATTTTTGGAATGAGCAATTTTTTGGGCATGGCGATCGCTTTTGGGGCAGGGGTAAGAGCGATCGCATCTCTCCTAGGCTAGAACGCCGATTGCCAAGGATGGTCAGTCAGCCCTAGATAGTCAACAGCTTACCGGGAAAAGCTAGATTTTGTAACAAGATTTAGTATTACTTTGTGCTGTGTATAGAGAAGTTGCGAATTGTTAACCCTAGCTTTGCTAGGAACACAAAACATGATATTGTGACCCCAAGGCCGTGAAAAACGGCCAGGTTTTCAGTTTTTTTAAACATCAGGTCGCTACATTCTACAGCTATTTTCGCTCAAAAAAAAACGATTTTCTAGGCATTTCTATGACTTATCTTGTTGAACATCCTTCTACAACCTTTTATTCCTATACCGATACGGGGGTCGATCCCCTGAAAACCGCTCACGGAGTTTATATCACGGTTCACGGACATTTTTACCAACCACCGCGAGAAAATCCCTATCTAGACAGAATTGAACGGCAACCGAGCGCCCATCCCTTCCATAATTGGAATGAACGCATCCATCACGAGTGTTATCGTGCCAATGCTTTTGCGCGCATTTACAATGACCGGGGGGAAGTGATCAAAATAGTTAATAACTACGAATATCTCAGCTTTAACATCGGGGCCACCCTAATGTCATGGATGCAATCCCATGATCCCGAAGTTTACCAACGCATCCTGACAGCGGATCAAAAAAGTTGTCAACGCTTAAACGGTCATGGTAACGCCATCGCCCAAGTCTATAATCATATCATTCTGCCCCTAGCCAACAAACAGGACAAATACACCCAAATTCGCTGGGGAAAAGCCGATTTTCAGCATCGTTTCGGCCGGGATCCCGAAGGAATGTGGTTAGCGGAAACAGCCATTGATTTAGCCACAGTGACAGCTTTAATCGATGAAGGGATTAAATTCACCATTTTAGCCCCTTCCCAGGCCCTGCGCTGTCGTCCTTTCCCTAGCGACCAAGATCCCCATCCCCAATGGCACGCGGTGGCCGGAGGTCAAATCGATCCCACCCGTCCCTATCGCTGTTACATCCCCGATGGTCGTTATCTGGATATTTTCTTCTACGATGGTCCAATTTCTCGGGATATGGGCTTTAATGATGTCCTAGCCAGCAGTGATTTTCTCGTCGGTCGTCTGGGACAGGCAATTAAAGGGGATCATCGTCCCTCCCAGTTAATCAGCGTCGCTACCGATGGGGAAACCTTCGGCCACCACAAACAGGGGACAGAGAAGTGTCTTAGCTATGCTTTTACGGAATCTTTCCCTAAAAACGGCTGGACAGTCACCAATTTTGCCCATTATCTCAGTATTTGCCCCCCCACTTGGGAAGTGGAATTAAAACCCGTGACCGCTTGGAGTTGTGTCCATGGCGTAAATCGTTGGCAGGATGACTGTGGTTGCGGGGGAGGGGGAAATTACCAGCAAAAATGGCGTAAACCCCTGCGGGAGTCCCTAAATTGGCTCAGAGATGAGTTGATTAAGGTATATGAGATTCAAGGACAGGAATTTTTCCGCGATCCTTGGCAGACAAGGGATGACTACATTGCAGTTATTTTAGATCGCTCCCCAGACGCAATCGAACATTTCCTCGCTTTGCATCAAAGTCGCAACCTGAGTAAAAGCGAGAAAATCGATGCTTTGCGTTTATTAGAAATGCAAAGACAGGCTTTATTGATGTTTACCAGTTGTGGCTGGTTTTTTGAAGAAATTTCTCGACCTGAAGGTACGCAAATTTTGAGATATGCTGGCCGGGCCCTGGAATTAGCTGGAGAAGTAGCTGGAATTCAATTAGAAATGAATTTCCTCAGTCGTCTAGCTTTCGCCCCCAGTAACGTTAAGTTATATCAAGATGGGGCCGATGTCTATCGACAATTGGTCACTTCTGCGCGGGTCGATTTGGAACGGGTGGCGGCCCATTACGCTATTAGTTCCCTATTTACCAATTATCCCGGTCATCATCGGATTTATTGTTACAATACCCGTCAATTAGATTATCAAAAACAAGCGATCGGGTCTTTAACTTTAGCAGTGGGACAGGTGGAATTAACCTCAGAAATTACCCAAGAAAGTGAACATTTTGTCTTTGCTGTTCTACATTTAGGAGGTTGGGATTTTTACTGCTGCATTCAACCTTTTAACGGTCGGTTAATCTATACCAATCTTAAGGATCATCTCTTTGAATCTTTACAACAGGCCAGTGTCTCGACCATGATCGTAGAAATGGGGCGCGGATTGGGAGAAAACTTTTTTGCTTTACCCCATCTTTTTGCCGATGAAAGACACCGGATCATGCAGAAGGTGACAGCCGAAACTAAAAAACGTCTCGATCAATTATACACCCAAGTTTATCGGGATAATTACGGCATTTTAGCGGCTTTCCAACGGGATGAGATTCCCGTACCTCAAGAGTTACAGGTAGCGGCCGATATTGCCATTTCTCACCGTTGTTTACAGGTGATTAATGCCCTAGAAAAAGATTTTGAGCAGCGGCAAGCGACGGAAAATAATCTCGATCAATTATTGGCTATTGCTAAGGAAGCCAATCATTTACACTGTCAATTAAACATCCCCGAAGCGCGTCAAACCTTAGAAAGTCTGCTCTGGCAATCTCTTGGGAAATTATTGCACGATGGCGATCCTTTAACGGCGGAGGAGGATACTCGCCTAATCACCCGTTTAATTGAAGTTAGCCAACAATTAAAGCTAGGATTATCCCTCGATCGCTCTCAGGAATTATACTATTATTACTTCCATGATCGTCTAGTTCTTAATTCTTTGCGGTCCAATTCAATAGATGCTGCCTGTCCCTGGCCGATGACTCAATTAAAATGGTTATTACTATTAGGACAGGTGTTAAAAGTTGATGTGAGTATTTGGCTGTAAAATCAGTCAAAGGGTGGGCAATGCTCACCCTTTGATGATTAAGTGGGTTAGGCGATGATTGCCCTGGAACTCAGGTTAACCCAGAGACTAAACCCTTAGATTTATAATGGATCATAAGTCTCTCATCGAAGGTTTACATGACTATCACGCCGATTTATGCCGCCTCAGCCGGCACAGCAACCCAGTATCCCGATGCTTTTGGGCGTTTTGGACGCTACGGGGGCAAATACGTCCCAGAAACCCTGATGCCAGCCTTAAGTGAACTAGAAACGGCCTATAATCAGTGTAAGGACGACCCCGATTTTCAAGAAGAATTAAATCAACTGCTCAAGGATTACGTCGGTAGACCTAGTCCCTTATATTTTGCCGAACGTCTCACCGCCCATTATGCCAAAGCTGACGGTACTGGGGCGCAAATTTACCTGAAACGGGAAGATTTAAACCATACCGGGGCCCACAAGATTAATAACGCCCTCGGTCAGGTTTTATTAGCCAAACGCATGGGTAAAAAGCGAATTATCGCCGAAACCGGGGCAGGACAGCACGGCGTGGCCACCGCTACGGTTTGCGCTCGTTTTGGTCTAGAATGCGTGATTTATATGGGAATTCACGACATGGAACGCCAGGAACTCAATGTTTTCCGCATGAGACTGCTTGGGGCGACGGTGCAACCCGTGGCCGCCGGGACGGGAACCCTGAAAGATGCCACCTCGGAAGCGATTCGCGACTGGGTAACTAATGTCGAAACCACTCACTACATCCTTGGTTCTGTGGCAGGTCCCCATCCCTATCCGATGATGGTGCGCGATTTTCACGCGGTTATCGGTCAAGAAACTCGTCAGCAAAGTCTGGAAAAATGGGGCGGTTTACCGGATATTCTCCTTGCTTGTGTGGGGGGTGGTTCTAATGCTATGGGTTTATTTCATGAGTTTGTTAAAGAAGCTTCCGTGCGTTTAATTGGTGTTGAGGCCGCCGGGGAAAGTATCGCTTCCGGAAAACACGCCGCCACCCTTACCCAAGGTCAACCGGGGGTTCTACATGGAGCAATGAGTTATTTATTACAAGATAGCGAAGGTCAAGTTATCGAGGCCCACTCAATTAGTGCCGGTTTAGATTATCCCGGAGTCGGGCCAGAACATAGCTTTTTAAAAGATAGTGGTCGCGCCGAATATTACAGTGTCACTGACCGGGAAGCATTAGAAGCTTTTCAAAGAGTTTCCCGTTTAGAAGGGATTATTCCGGCCCTAGAAACTGCCCACGCTTTAGCCTATTTAGAAACTCTTTGCCCGCAAGTAACTGGTAGTCCTCGCATTGTTATTAATTTCTCTGGACGGGGTGATAAAGATGTGCAATCGGTGGCTAAATATTTATCGATGAATGGTTAACCTTTAGCCTTTTCAGTGAGCAGTTATCAGATTTGAGTATTAAGTGATCCCCCCCTGCCCCCCTTAATAAGGGGGGTGCTGATCTACTTATTAAATGGCGGTTTCTTGCTGTCTTTTTACCCTTGACCGATTATCATTTACTGAGCCATGAAAATGCTACCTACTCCCCGTCTCATCACTGATAACTGCTTACTGTTTACTAATAACTGGTAAATCAGAGGGATAAGCTATTGTGCATCTAAATTTGATATTCGTTTTCAACCGTTCCCTGTTCCGGACTAGCTGAATTTGATATCCTCTTGGGGTTTCTTGAGCGGTTTCCCAGCTGCCTTAACAGATTTACTCTGTTCTGGTCTTAGAGTCGCTCTAAGTGGCACTTTCTAGCATATATCGTGCAAATGCGCTAGTATTTAACAGTAAAGCCAACCTAGAACGACGGGGTTTCTGACCCAATTTTTCGATGAAAATTCTTCAGATTGTTCCTTCGATTTCCCTTGTTTATGGTGGCCCTAGTCAAATGGTACTCGGTTTGTCAGCGGCCTTGGCCCAACTAGGCCAAGAGGTGACTATTATTACCACCGATTCCAATGGTGACACGGGACAAGCACCCCTAGATGTGCCTTTAGGGGTCCCTGTTAGTCAAAATGGCTATCAAATCTATTATTTTCGCTGTTCTCCCTTTCGCCGCTATAAATTTTCCCTTGATCTGTTTACTTGGTTGGCTAATAGGGCAAAAGATTACGATATCGCCCATATTCATGCCTTATTCTCCCCAGTGAGCAGTATATCGGCTTTGATCGCTCGTTACCGTCAACTGCCCTATATTCTCCGTCCCCTAGGCACCCTCGATCCGGCAGATTTGCAAAAAAAACGGCAACTTAAACAAATATATGCCAATTTTCTGGAAAAACCCAATTTAGCGGCGGCGGCGGCAGTTCATTTTACCAGTCAGCAGGAGTGTCAAATCGCCGAAAGATTTAATATAAAAACTAAGGATATTGTCATCCCCCTAGGGGTAGATTTTTTTGACCCACAAGCTCTACCGGTAAACGGTTTTGATCTTCCCCAAAATAAACCGATCATCCTCTATATGTCCCGTCTTGACCCGAAAAAAGGTCTAGATTTATTGCTGCCCAGTTTAGAAAGTCTGTTAGCAAAGGGCCTAGATTTTCATTTTGTCTTAGCAGGAGGCAATCCCCAGGATCGGGAGTACGAAAATCGGATTAAAAATCAGATCGAGCGGTCAATCTTGGGCAAAAATACAACAATTACCGGATTTGTGACCGGAGAAGTAAAAAATAACCTCCTCGCTAGGGCCGATTTATTTGTTTTACCTTCCTACTATGAAAATTTTGGCATCGCAGTGGCAGAAGCTATGGCTGCCGGAATTCCCGTGGTTATCTCCGACCGGGTGGATCTATATCCTGCGGTAGCAGCAGCGGCTGCGGGATGGGTGACAGCTTGTCAGCTTGAGGATTTAACTAATACTTTGGCAACGGCTATCACTAATCCTGAAATTCGCCAACAACGAGGGAAAAATGCCAGGGATTTAGTCTTAAATCAATATAGCTGGTCAGCGATCGCTGACCAACTGTTAACCGTCTATGAAAATCTAGTCGGCGCTATCGATCGTCCCCTGCTCGATCGAAGTCACAGACGGATTAAGATTTAGGCCATCAGGATAACCAGCACTAAAAATGCCAGTAGGGTTAAACCTGATTGCAGAAAGACGGGAAGCGCAAAAGAATTCATAACAGTGGCTCACTTTTCTAGGGATGGCTCTATTTCCAATATACGCTTTCATCTCCGCTAATTCCTCATATTTCCGTCCGCAATGTCATCATCTCATCATTTATTCATCCCAGAGGGAAAATTTGAGGCAAATTGTACTGTATTTAGGGTCTGCTGAATAAATCTAAAAACCTTGTTGGATAAGACTTTTGGACTTTTTTCCCCTCAAAAAGTGCCAGCCATTGCGGGGATCGGGGGGAAATTTCCTGGACTTTTTCCCTGAAAATTAGGTAGTTGACCACCTGAAAATCGATAAAACCCCACACCCCACACCCCACACCCCACACCCTGCCACCACCGAAAAGCTTTTTCAGCAAACCCTATTTAAACTGGGTAGGGAGCATTTTAATACAAATGTACGGGACTCGGTAACTCCCCACCCTGTTCACTTAAGTTTCAGCGCCGTGATTATAATTAGGGAATGATAGAAATTCTTAGGCAATAGGATCACATCAGTGTTGATAAATCATCTTTTCTTCGGCGCTTTCCTACCCCTTGATACTCTCCTGTCCACCCAGGGGATTATGGTTATGCTTCTGGCCGCTTATGCTTTAGCCATGTGGATGTTTCTAACCAGCGCCCCAAAAGTTCATACAATCATGGTGACAGATTTGGAGACAGCCCGACAATTTTATGAAGGACTTTTAAATTTACCCACGGCCGATGTTCCCCTCCATTACTATTACAATTATGAGCAGACGATGGGCAATAATATGATTGACCCATTTTATATGTCTAGTAATCCGGCTGTGACTACTGCTCATACTTCTTTGGGAGATCAACCCCAGGGTTTATGGTATCAGTTAAAGAAAAATACCCAACTGCACATCGTTGCTGGAGCAACCGCGGGTTATAAGGATCGTCATCGTCACGTTTGTTTTGATCACGATTGTTTAGAACAAATTCTGATGCGGGTGGAATCACGACGCTTAAAGTATAAAGTTCGTCGCAATAAACCTTTAAATTTTTTGGTCAAAGATAATGCTGATCGCGTGATTGAAATGGCCGAAGTCTCAAATTAGTTAACAGTAATTAGATTGGGGGCAACCATAACGGTAAATAACTAAACTATGAATGCTCAACTGCTCACAATCGTTTTAATTTCTTTAGGGGTAGGTATTGGTTTGGCCATTCTACTCCTGATTTTAGTCAAGTTAAGACGCTGCCACCAACAGGTAAATAGTATTGTCGATCATCACTCTCTCATCGGTTTAATCGGAGTTGTTCAAATCCCCTTCGATAAAAATAGCAAGGGGAAAGTGCGAGTTAATGTCGGGGATAGTCTGATCGATATAGTAGCGATAACGGAAGGGGAAGAACAATTTAATGTCGGGGATCAAGCATTTATCCTCAATTTCCAGGATAATAAAGTTTTAGTCATTGCGGAAAAGTATATCAGAGGCGATTTGTAATTTCTTCTAGACCAAAGGGTAACTAACTATGAATAGTCAAAATAATTCCTATCTCATCCAAATCAATCCCAATCAATACGACAACAATAACAACAGTGCTGGTAATTTATTGTTGAATAGTGTTCCCATTGCTTTATTGATATTTCTGGGGATTGGTGCGATTTGGTTTATCAATTCTTTTTTGTGTATTTGCAAACCCAATGAAGTAGTCATCCTGAGTGGGATGAAACGCAAATCAAAAGATAGACAAGATGTAGGTTATCGAGTGATATCGGGGGGTCGGGCGATTCGTATTCCAATTTTAGAAACCGTTAAACGCATGGATGTCACCACAACCCCGATCAGAATTGAGATTAAAAATGCCTATTCTAAGGGCAATATTCCCCTGAATATAGTGGCAATTGCTAACGTGAAAGTTAGTTCTAAACCTGAAATAGTCGGCAATGCGATCGAACGTTTTTTAGATCGAGATCGAGAAGAAATTATTCGCGTAGCTAAAGAAACTTTAGAAGGAAACTTGCGGGGTGTAGTCGCAACAATGACCCCCGAACAAGTGAACGAAGATCGCCTAAAATTTGCCGAAAGTATTACCAGTAACGTCAGTAAAGACCTGTTTAAACTCGGTTTAGAAATTGATACTCTCAAAATTCAAAATGTCGCCGATGAAGTGGATTATCTTAACTCCCTCGGACGGGAAAGAATCGCTTTAGTCATGCGTGATGCTGAAATTGCTGAATCAAATGCACTCAATGAAGCTGAACAAATAGTCGCGGAATGTGAGGAACAGGCAACCGTAGCTAAAACCCGCGATCAAATTATCATTTTAGAGCAAGAAAACGAATTGAGAAAGTTAAAGGCAAAACTGGAACAACAGGCAAAATCGGAAGAAGAAATAACTATCGCCGCCGCTAAGGAAAAACGTGCTATAGTTGAAGAAAAATTGCAACAGGTCAGAGCAGAATTAGAAAGATTACGTCTCCAAGCAGATCAAGTTTTACCCGCAGAAGCGCAGCAGGAAGCCGAAACTTTCCGCGCTAGAGGAGAAGCGGCAATTTTTGAAGAAAATGCCAAAGCTGAAGCCTTGGTTAACGAATTATTCGCGGAAGTCTGGCAAAATACCGGCAGCGAAGCAGAGGCAATTTTCTTGATTCAACAGTTAGAAACTATCCTAGAAGAAGCGATCAAAATTCCTAAACGCTTACACCTCGAGCGAGTTAATATTGTTGATAATGGTGATGGGAAATCCCTCGCTACCCTGATTAAAGTCTATCCCGAAATCGTCAATCAATTCCTCGCCAGTGTCCATCAAACCCTCGGTATTGATGTGGTCGGAACTCTCACCAATAAAATTGAAAAATAGCAGTCAGAAAACCTACTAGCCTGATTTTATTGAGTACGGAAGTTATCGATTTATTCCTGCCAATAAATTGTCTTATATTCTGCTTCCTTGCTCCAGTATTGCAGGAATAATAAATGGCGGATAACCTGTTCTAAAAGACTGGCTACAGCATTTTTCTTTTCTTTGCCCAAATCCTCTAATTCCTCGATTAAATGTTCTAAGTCTAGCTGTTGAAATTGATGATTTCTGAGTAGGCTAATGGTTTCTCCTAGCCATTGAGAGTCATCAATCTCATAGAGTTGTTTTAATGCGTGAACACCTAGCATAATTGATTGTCTCCATCTTAGAGCAGTGCCATGGTGAGTAAATTTGTAGATAATAATCTTCTCGATTAACTCGATAACATTTCTTTGATTGTTAGGGTCAACAACCTGTTGGTGGGTTTGCTCAATCAAGGATTGAACTTGTTTTGGTGCTTTTTTGGCGCCGATGAGGATAAACTGGAGGATACTGATCCCAAGAGATGATAGATGGGATAACTTTAGATTAGTGCTTATTATTCTCCCCAACATCTATTCTTCCCTTCTTTTAATTTTCCTTGGTGATCTTCCACATTTCTTAAATAATTTGAACAATCACATCTCTCGATGAATGCTCAAAAAATGCCTCGTCTCTGTGGGCTAAAAATTCAGGCAATTACTCCCTATTCTCTCGCTTGGTCGCAACAGCGATCGCTGGTGGAGGCGAGAATTGCTAATCCTGACTTACCCGATGTGCTGCTGCTGCTGGAACATCCCCCCGTTTACACCCTCGGTACTGGTTCAGATATTAAGTTTATTAAATTTAATCTTGACAAAACCGACAAAGAAGTGTACCGAATCGAGCGAGGAGGCGAAGTCACCTATCACTGTCCGGGGCAGTTAGTGGGCTATCCGATCCTCAATTTGCGCTATTATCGGCAGGATTTACACTGGTATTTGCGACAATTGGAAGAAGTCATCCTGCAAACTATCGCTATTTATGGATTGTCGGGGGAAAGAATCGCGGGCCTGACGGGGGTATGGGTAGAAGGGTATAAAATAGCGGCGATCGGTATTAAAGTTAGTCATTGGATTACCTATCATGGTTTTGCCATCAATGTTTGTCCAGATTTAAGCGGTTTTGCCGAGATTATTCCCTGTGGGATTGCTAATAAACCCGTGGGCAGTTTACGGCAGTTTCTGCCTAATATTAGTCTTATGCAAGTACAGCAAGATTTATCGAGAGTTTTCGCCTCAGTTTTCGGTGTGGAATTATTTTCTCTTGACAAGGATTAACATGAGCGATCGCAAAGAACCAGAAAAACTCGCCGCAGAAAATAGGGCCGATAACCCCGAAAATAACGGTAAAACCAGTTTATCGCCCCCCGATGCCTCCGAATACGTCTCCTCTTTATCTTCGCGTAATCCCGTGCGTCAGCGCATCCTACTATTAAAAGATCTTCGACCGGGTAACGCGGGGTTACTACTGGCCCCCCTGATGGTGATGACCATCGGCCTGGTCTTTAGCTGGGACTGGTTAGGCTTTTCTGGGGCGATAGTAGCGATATTAATATCTTTACAGGTGATTTTGCCCTCTATTCGCCAGTGGATCGCCCATTATCTCACCCCCTCTGAACGTCAGACGGTTTTTGCCTTTATAGTTTTTATAGCCGCTCTGGCCGGATTAGGGAAATATTTAGGAGTTTACGAGCGCATATTGCGATGGTTAGAGAGTTTTAAATACGATGAGTTTGGTTCCTGGGCCGAGTGGGTGGGGGCCTTGGGACAGATTATGATCGCCGTGTTAGCCGTCTATGTGGCCTGGGAACAGTACGTTATTTCTAAGGATTTAACCATACAACAAAATCGCATTACCCAACAACAGACGATCGATTCCTATTTTCAAGGGATTTCCGATCTAGCCTTGGATGAGGAGGGATTTTTAGAAGATTGGCCCCAGGAAAGAGCGATCGCAGAAGGTCGCACCGCTTCCATCCTCAGCAGTGTCGATGCCTCTGGAAAAGCGAAAATACTGCGTTTTTTGAGTCAATCGCGGCTATTATCACCGATTAAACGCGATCGTTATCTAGGCAGACCGATTCTAGACGGGGAAGGGGGTTATGCGGAGGATCGAGAGTTCGGTACAAGAGTAGTACAATTGGGGGTAATGTTAGCGGGGTCCGACATTTCTGGGCAGGATTTGCGCTGGACGGATTTAAGCGAAGCGAATATGGTGCGGGCCGATTTAAGTTATAGCGATTTGGTGAAAGCAAATGTATCGCGGACAATTCTCTACGAAGCTAATTTAAGAGGGGCAGATATGAAAGGGATGCGTTTATTTTATGGTTCCCTAGAAAATGCTACCCCCCGCAGTCGCAGCGTTCCCCCCAATTATGACAGCGGAGAACACACGGGAGCAGTGGTAGAAAATGTCAATTTTACCGGGGTGAAAAACATGAGCGAGGAACAACGTCACTATTGTTGTCGTTGGTGTGGGGAAAAGTCCCGCGCAACCATTCCGGGGGGATGTGCTGATATTGCCAATCTTTTAGGTCGTTAACGGAGGCGATCGGCAGGGGGCAGTGTTATAATCAGTGGTATTCATGGTCAATAATTCCCACAAATTTATGAATCAAAAAGTCGTTATTCTTGCCACTGCCTCCGCTAGTTTATTAGCCCTAGCAGTTACCACTAACTCCGTACAAGCTGCCCCAGAGTCCTTTCATCCTAGTTTCAACACCGAGAACTTAGGTGACATGATTATCGGCAAGACAACCAGCGAAGAAAATCCGATTTTACGTCATCTTAATTGTAGTTGTGCCACCTGCACGCAATCCCTTAACTCCTCACTCAATTGATAATTTTCCACCCCAACGATCCTGGGGTATAAAAGTCCGCTCTAGATTAATTTTTGCCACGGGTTCTGTGAGGGTAAATTCTCCCGATTCGATTAGTGCTTTTAATTCTAAAGCGGCTTCCCGGGCCAAGGAAATACTGGCCAAAGGAGCAACCCTAACACTTTTTCCCTCGATCATAATCCGACCGCTTTTTAGTTTAGCGTAGGTGATTAAACCAAAGGTAGGACGGACTCGCCGGGGAATGGAAAAATCCACCACTGGAGCGACAATTTCCTCATCTTTTACCGCACAATGTCGGACGATTTCCTCGCTTAAAATTGGAATCGGTACTGCTACCCCTAACATTAAAGAAGCCCCATAATTTTTGAAATAACAACCCCGCACCCAGCGAGCATTCATTTGTTTAGCATCACCAATTAAGGCTAAGGTGGAAGCCGGTCCAATAGGAGTTCGATTTTGTAGGCGTTTTTGCAGGGGAAAATGTTGGGTTCCTTCCCAGGCAATATAACCGATTCCTCCTCCCAAAAAAAGGCGCGTACCGATGCCTATAGCCTCTAAATCGGGGTCATTTAACAGGGGAGAAATGGCTCCGGGGTTAGAATAAACCGCATTACCTAATCGCGGCTGTAGTGGTCCTAAATAAGTATATAAAGTCCGCTCTCCCCCATTGACTCCGACGATAAAATTCTGGTAGAGATTGCGAGGATTAAAAAGATAAAATTGATTGATAGTCTCCTTAGAAATAATCGTTTCAAAAGAAGTGCGAGGATAACAATCAGTGGCCTGGCCGACAGCGCGCAATTGAATCGATTTTCCAGCGATTAAATCCTCAATAATATGTCCGCCGCCCCTTTCGGGATTTTCTCCCTCTAAATTCTCATTTTTGGCCGCTAGATCACTAATAGCGCTGGCTCCTAAATATAAATCCACCGCCCCAAAACCAGCATAAGCAGGAATCCCATCTAACCAACATTGACGAATTTTTATCGGCGGATCCGTCTGACCTAAATTAATAATTGCCCCCGAAGATTCCATCGGTTCAAAAGTTCCCGTACAAACCACATCTACTTGGGAAAAAACCTCCTTAATTCCCATCTCGGTAACGCGGCCTTTTAATTCCTCTACTGTCCAGACTACAGCCGTTTTTTTAGCAATTTTGTCGTTGATTTCAGCGATTGTTCTCATAAGAAAAATTGACCAGATGGTGGTTAGGGAGCTTTTTGCTGTTGTCAGTAAACAGTAATCAGATTTGAGTTTTAAGTGAGTGGTATTAACTGAGCAGTATTAAATGGCCGTAACAGTGCTGTCTTTTCACTGATTACTGATTACTGATGACTGATCACTGTTATAAGATAAAAAAGGGAAAATTTACGATCGAAGCTTTTCTATGACAGTTACACCCGTTCCGGCCTCCTTTAATCCTGTTTCTGGTCTAGTTAACCGTATTCTCGGCATAAAACCGCTTTTTGACATCGCTCGCTATCAGGCGCGCAATATGATGATTAAAAGAGCCGAAAAACTAGGCGTACCTTGGCGGGAAAACGTCAAACAATGGCAGCAACGGGATTGGAGTTGGGAACTGCAAGCGGTAGAAAATCCCGATCTCGTCTATCCCGAATACTACGTTTGTTCTTTCCACGCTTACGAAAAGGGCAATTTAGACTGGTTGCCAGCCTTTGAGGTAGAATCTGCTGCCTATGCTGTCCATTCTACCATCTGGCCCGGGGCGGGGATGGACGGCGATCCGCGATTGCGGCGGGAATATCACCGGATATTAAAAGAGCAAATCAAGGCAGAAATTAACGATATTGTCGATTTAGGCTGTAGTGTCGGCATGAGCAGCTTCGCACTGCAAGATACTTATCCTCAAGCCAGGGTAACTGGGTTAGATCTCTCTCCCTACTATTTAGCCGTTGCCCAATACCAAGCTCAACAAAAACAAAAGACGATTCAATGGCAACACGCGGCTGCGGAAAAAACTCAATTACCCAGTCAGTCCTACGATCTGGTATCTTCGTTTTTAATGTTCCACGAACTACCCCAACAGGCTACTAGAGAAATTTTCGCCGAAGCGCGTCGTTTATTGCGATCGGGGGGTTATTTGACGCTGATGGATATGAATCCGCGCTCGGAAATTTATCGAAAAATGCCCCCTTATGTCCTAACCTTACTCAAGAGTACCGAACCCTATCTCGATCAATATTTTACTCTCGATATCGAACAGGCATTAGTTGAAGCGGGGTTTCAAGCACCGATCATTACCCCCACCAGTCCCCGACACCGGGCGATTGTTGCGCGGGTTTCCGAATCATAATTTTGAGGTAATCAATGAAGATAATTTTTCGTCAAAGTTGGACAAAGATATTAACTATTGTCCCTATCTTCCTGTTAATTTTTGCCAGCAAAACCCTCGCCCATCATCCCATGGCAGGGCAAACTCCCGATAATTTTTGGAACGGATTTTTATCGGGTTTAGCTCACCCAGTTATCGGTTTAGATCATTTAGCTTTTGTGGTGGCTAGTGGTTTAATTGCTGTGGGTATGGAACAGGGTTTATTAATTCCGATCGCTTTTGCGATTGCCACTTTAATCGGGACGGGTATTCATTTACAGGGAATAAATTTACTTTTTCCTGAAGGGATTGTTGCCCTTTCTGTGGTGATTTTTGGCGTGATTTTAACCCTGAAAAAAGGTTTACAAACTCATTCTAATCTCTATACGATCGCTCTGGCAACTCTGGCAATGATTGCGGGAATTTTCCACGGTTATGCCTACGGAGAATCAATTATCGGGGCGCGAGTTGCCGCTTTAGTTGCCTATTTAATCGGTTTTACCGTGATCCAATTAGCGATCGCATCTGGTGCTTTTTTCCTTGGCAGTGTCATTAAGGAAAAATTAGCCAAGCAAGCGACTCTAATTAGCAAGTTAATCGGATTAGCAATTATGGCGATCGGTACAACTTTTTTAGTGGGAATTAAGTAGGGTCTGCTGAAAAAGTTTGTTGGTGGGGGCAGGGTGTGGGGTGTGGGGTGTGGGGTGTAGGGTTTTACCGATTTTGAGGTAGTCAGTTACCTAATTTTCAGGGAAAAAGTACCTGAATTTTACCCCCGATCCCTCCAA
>NZ_JAPZSZ010000132.1:0-39894 GCF_027532095.1 Microcystis sp. LE19-195.1E | reverse complement strand
CAATTTAAGCTTACTCTGTACTTTCAACAAAAATTGAGGGGCTTTGATTAAATCTCCCCGTGAAGTAGCGACAAAACTCTCAATCCCCGCGTCGATTCCTAAACAGGTCTTCCCTACTGTCATATCGGGAACTAATTCCGTAGATTGGAAGGAAACCGAAACGTAAAATCCCGACGCTTTTTGGATAATTCGAGCTTGTTTAGGCTCGAACCCAGACGGGTATTCTCTAGATGGCCGTATTCTAATTTTTCCTAATTGTGGAAAATTCAAACATCCATCCCCTAGAAAGTTTTTTGAGAGCGTGGGGAAAACAAAACTTCGCATCTTTTTTTTGAATCTAGGAAAGCCAAAACTTTTCGACTTCATCTGGTCAAAAGCTTTATCTAAAGTTTTTAAGACTTGCTGTAAGACTTGAGCGTTAACCGTCTTTAATATCGGGTAAACTTTTTTAGCTTCCGTTAGATTTTTAGCTTGAACGAAGTAATTAGGATAGGGTTCATCCGCAGGAATTATGTACTCGGAAACTAGCGAACAGCGCTCCGCAAGACACTTTCGAGAGTTCAACCAATCTTTCCGTTCTGAAAGAGCGTAATTGTAAACGCTTTTGCAAACATCAAGAATGTGGATTATCTCCCGTTCCTGTTGTCTGTTTACCTTTAGTTTGTACTGGTAGGTAAGCGTTATCACTGTCTTTCGTGAGCGTGACGTACAATTGAATTGTAACACTTACTGCCTAATATGTTAATAGTAGGGTTGATTCATAGTAGGGTTGATTCATAGTAGGGTTGATTCATGAATCAACCCTACCCTTGATCGCCCCTTAATAAGGGGGGCGCTGATGGTTTTTAACACCTACCTACTTAAAACTACATTCCCATAATTTCGTAACCGGAATCTACATAAATAATCTGACCGGTAATACCACTAGCAAGATCACTGGCTAAAAAAGCGGCCGTATTTCCCACCTCAATTTGTGTCACGGTGCGATGTAAAGGAGCGATTTCTTCCACATGATGGATCATATCAAGAATTCCCCCCACGGCCGAAGATGCCAAGGTGCGAATTGGACCGGCGGAAATACCATTAACTCGGATCTTTTGACCACCTAATTCGGCGGCTAAATAGCGAACACTCATTTCTAAACCGGCTTTTGCCACCCCCATTAAATTATAGTTAGGAATTACCTTGACACCACCGAGATAGGTAAGAGTGATAATACTTCCCCCTTCCGTCATCAAAGGTTTAGCCGATCGAGCTAGACGGGTTAGGGAAAAAGTGCTAATATCTAGGGATTTAGTGAAAGCTTCCCGAGGGATGGCGGTAAAATCGCCCGTTAAACCCTCTTTATCGGCAAAAGCGAGACAGTGAATCAAAATATCCAGTTTGCCCCATTTTTCCGCCACTGTAGCGAAAGTATCTTCTACCTGTTGGTCATTTTGGACATCGCAGGGGACATAAAAAGCGGGATTAAGTTCATCGGCCAATTCTCGCACTTTTTTCTCAAAACGGCCCTTTTCGTCGGGGAGATAGGTGACACCGATATTCGCACCAGCTTGATGGAGTTGTTGGGCAATTCCCCAAGCGATCGAGCGATTATTGGCAATTCCTGTCACTAGGGCGTTTTTTCCCGTTAAATCTAACATAGTTCTCGTTTCTCTTACAAAAATCTCCCCAATAGCCGACCCCAGCGAGATTCGGTATAATAGGGATACAGATAACGGGGCAGCAATGATCACCCCTCCCCCATTGTCTGGCAAAAAGCGCCCAAAACTTTTCCCAGTTTAGGCAGTGGTTATGTTTAATAGAGGTGACACTCGTTGCATAATAAAAACAATTTTCCCCTTTTTTGGATGTGAGATGGACTTATCCCTAATACAAGATAAACCCCTAGCAGATGTGTTCCGTCGAATCGGCAGCGGCAATTTCCCCCCGGTGGTGGAATTGTTCGAGCGTGGCAAAACGATCTTTTTCCCTGGAGATCCCGCCGAAAGAGTCTATTTTTTGCTGAAAGGAGCCGTTAAGTTGTCGCGAGTCTATGAAGCGGGAGAAGAAATTACCGTGGCTCTACTGCGGGAAAATAGCGTCTTTGGTGTGCTATCCTTACTCACCGGCCAGCGATCGGATCGTTTTTATCATGCCGTGGCTTTTACTCCGGTAGAATTACTCTCGGCCCCGATCGATCAGGTAGAAAGGTCCCTCCGCAATAATCCCGATTTATCAATGTTGATGCTGCAGGGGTTGTCCTCGCGCATTCTGCAAACGGAAATGATGATCGAAACCTTGGCTCACCGGGATATGGGTTCCCGTTTGGTCAGTTTTTTATTGATTCTCTGTCGTGATTTTGGGGTTCCCACCACCGATGGTATCCGGGTTGATCTAAAATTGTCTCACCAAGCGATCGCAGAGGCGATCGGTTCTACCCGCGTCACTGTCACCCGTTTATTGGGAGAGCTGCGGGATCAAGAAATGGTCTCAATTTACAAGAAGAAAATTACCGTCCATAATCCCGTCGCTCTCAGTCAACAATTTACTTAAATTCTGGATGACTAGCGCTTATATTTTGGTTTTGGCCATCGTGGTTTTAGGTGGTCTGATAGCGGTGATTGGCGATCGCATAGGGAGCCGTATCGGTAAGAAAAGGATGCGTTTATTTAATCTGCGTCCGAAACAAACCGCAACTTTAATGACGATTGTAACGGGAATTTTTATCGCCGGCTCGACTTTAATTGTCTTGTTTGCTTCTAGTAAATCCCTGCGTCAAGGGGTTTTTGAACTGGATCGTCTTTTAAATGAACGTCGTGCCGCTATTAAGGATTTGGAAAGTCAGGTAAGAAAAACCACCGAACAAAAAAATCAGGTGGAAAAGGCGTTAAAAACGGCTAAAAGTGAACAGATAGCCGTGCAGAAACGTCTAGAGGTTCTTAACAAAAATTATCAAGCTTCTCGTCAACGTTTGCGATTAGTTTCGGGACAGTTGGAAAAGTTTCGTAAGGAAGTGGCTAATTTAAATAATGAACGAGTTATTTTAACTAATCAAAAGGCACAGTTAATCAGTCAAAGGGATCAATTGTCCCAACAAAAATCAATTCTTTCCAGTCAAATAAATCAACTACAAACCACCGTTCAAGTTAGAGATAAAGAGTTGGCTAATCAACAAAAGTTATTAACAACCAGACAAGCGCGACTTCAACAGTTGGAAACTCAACAAAAAACCCTACAGCTAGAAATTGATCGCCGGGATCAACGCATTGGAGAACTCGATCGATCGATCGTCGATAAAAATTTAGCGTTGGAACAGCGCGAGGGAAAATTAAAAGATTTAGAAACCCAAATGGCTTTTCTTAAGCGGGAAGTGGAAGTTTTAGAGCAATACTATCAAACCTATCAAGAATTGCGAGAAAAACAAATCGCTATTTTCCGGGGACAGGTGTTATCTTTTGGAGCTTTTCGTATTGTTGATCCCCAAGCTATTGTCGCTGTTATCGATAAGTTATTGCGAGAAGCGAATATGAATGCTATCCGTGCCACCCAACCGAATCAGCCTAATTTTGACCAGCGTTTAGTTAAGATCACAAAAGCACAGGTAGAACAGTTAAGTCAACAATTACAGGACGGTAAAGAATATGTGGTGAGAATCCTTTCCGCAGGTAATTATGTCTTAGGAGAAACCGAGATTCGTGTCTTTGCTGATGTGGTTCCCAATCAAAGAGTTTTTGAGGAGAAACAGGTAATCGCTGCCGTTTCCATTGATCCCCAAAATATGACAGAAGAAGACCTACAAAAGCGGTTAGATTTACTCTTAGCTTCGGCTCAATTTCGCGCTAGAAGTGCGGGAGTTTTAGGGTCAATTCAGGTGGAAGATGGTTTATTAACTACGGTAGTTAACTTTATTGGTCAAGTCAAAAAGTCGGGTAATTCTATCGAGACACTTGAGGCGATTGCTGCTAGTAAAACTAATACGGCTGGACCTTTAACTTTGCGTTTGGTAGCGGTAAAAGATGGTAAAATTGTTTTTAGTACGTCCTCTTAAAAGATAGCTAAAGTTAGGAGTTGAGACTAAAATCAATTCCTTCGTAAATATCAGCAAGATTTAAGCTAATTCCTAAAGAATCTAGAGATATAATTCCCCTGGCTGGGGTGTATTCTTGTAATAACCAATTATTTTCTGAGGTTTTGCTATAGGATTCTATTAGTATCTCCCCTTGACTGACGAGAAGATATTGGTTTAATTGGGGTATAGAACGATAATAACGAAATTTATCACCCCGATCATAACCAGAGGTGGAAGGAGATAAAACTTCGATAATTAGGCAGGGATTTAAAATTTCATCGTTGCGATTATCACTAAATAATGGTTCCCCGGCAATAATCATTAAATCTGGGTATAAACCGCGATTATATTGGGGTATCCATAGTCGCAAATCACTGGGAAAGACTTCATAAATAGTTTTCCTTAAAGCATTGTCTAACAAGCGAATTAAATTGCGTACCAGTCGATTATGATTGATGCTTCCCCCTGTCATCTCGATAATTTCTCCGTCGTGATATTCGTGTTTAACCTCGGCTATGGTTTCTAAATTACGATATTCTTCTAAGCTGAGGGTTTTGGTAGGAGATCGAGTTAGCATTTTCTCTGTCACAGAATTTTTAATCCTCCTGATTATAACCTAGATCACAGAAAAAAAGGTTATCATTCATAAAAATCAATTCCTTCGTAAATATCGGCAAGATTTAAGCTAATTCCTAAAGAATCTAGGGATATAATTCCCCTGGCTGGGGTGTATTCTTGCAGTAACCAATTATTCTCTGAGGTTTTGCTATAGGATTCTATTAGTATCTCCCCTTGACTGACAAGAAGATATTGGTTTAATTGGGGTATAGAACGATAATAACGAAATTTATCACCCCGATCATAACCGGAGGTGGAAGGAGATAAAACTTCGATAATTAGGCAGGGATTTAAAATTTCATCGTTGCGATTATCACTAAATAATGGTTCCCCGGCAATGAGCATTAAATCTGGGTATAAACCGCGATTATACTGGGGTATCCATAGACGTAGATCGCTCGATTGAAGACGATAATTAGTTCCTCTTAAAGCTAATTTTAGCAGGACAATAAGATTAATGAGAATACTATTATGATTGATGCTTCCCCCTGTCATCTCGATAATTTCCCCGTCGTGATATTCCTGTTTAACCTCGGCTATGGTTTCTAAATTACGATATTCTTCTAAGCTGAGGGTTTTGGGAGGAGATGAAGTCAACATTTTTCTAGATTAGGTATTCTTTTATTTGATCATAGCAGAATTAATGCTACCTATTTAATTCTAATTCCCCTTGCAGAAAATCAACAAATTGTCTAGCAGTTCTTCCCGATCGCCCATTATGTTGAGTTGCCCATTGTTTGGCACGAAATTCTAAGTCTTCTAAGCTAATTTTTAATTTAGCTAAACTGGCTAAATGACGCACTATTTCCAAATATTTTTCTTGATTAGCCGGTTCAAAAGTTAGAGTTAAACCAAAGCGATCACTAAAGGATAATTTTTGTTGGACTGTGTCCCAATTATGCACTTCATCACTATCTTTTGGTTGTGGTCGATCCGCAAAAAATTCTCTGACTAAATGTCGGCGATTAGAAGTGGCATAAACTACGACATTTTTCGGTCTAGCGGTGACGCTTCCCTCTAAAACAACTTTTAAAGCTTTAAAAGCTTCATCATCTTCTTCAAAGGATAAATCATCGACAAAGATAATAAATTTTTGGGGCAAATCTCGCAAGATTTCAATAATTAATGGTAGGTCTTTTAATTCCGATTTTGCCACTTCAATTAAGCGCAATCCCTGACTATGATATTTTTGCAATAATCCCTTAACCAGAGAGGATTTTCCTGAACCACGGCAACCATAGAGTAAGACATTTAAAGCGGGATAACCTGCTAATAAAAACTCAGTGTTTTTAATCAAGGTTTTCTTAGCCATTTCATAACCGACTATGTCTTGAATCTGCACGGGATCGGGATGATTAATTCCTTGTAATCTGCCTTCTTGCCACCTTAAAGCTTGATAACGGGCAAAAATTCCTGTACCACACTCACGATAATAATCGGCTAGAGCTTCGACTAATTCCGTCCAATCTAAACTAGAATGGAGGAAACTTTCTAATTTATTGTCCACTTCCCAAGCGGGGAAAATTAGAAATTTAATTTGTTCAAAAACTGTCGAATTACTTAAGCTATAAATGCTAGAGTTATAAAGAGATTGGAGGATAGATAAATCCTGTTTAACGCCATTAATTAAAGATTCGGGTAACTCCCAAACACTTTTTTTCTGTACCTGTTGACTAAAGGGATTATCATCTAATAAAATTTGTTCGATTAGAAAATCATTCCAGCTGATATTTCTCGATGCTAAAGCTTGAAACAATTGACCATAAGCTTTGAGAAAATAGGCAACATTATCCGTAGCTAATAGGGTAATAAATGCCTGGCCAATAGCATTATCAAAAACCCCTTGATACAAAACTAACAAGCTGACTTTTTTGTAAATTTCAGAGTTCATTTTTTCTTCTCCACTAATAACTAAGATTTCATGGCCGCCTTTTTGCAATTCCTAATCCGATTTAATAATTGCCGCCTTGTAGCCGAGGGAATGCCAATCAGTTATTATACTACCAAGATAGGGCGATATCTGCAACATTAAGGTTAAAAAGGGAGAAATGCCTACCGACTAATTCTTAGGATTTCTTGAATTGATTCTCGATAAAATTGATAACTTATAGCAGTTATCTTCATGGTGAGGTGCAAAGTTTTCGTTTTGGGGAGACGGTTGATGATACCCTGTCAGGTTACACATCATCTTGAGGAGAAACGCTATATTTGATAAAATTTAACCAATCTTGGATTTCCTGTCCTAACCAGAGACATTCATCCTCGCGGAGATTCTGACCGATCAGATAATAATTTTTAGCCGTCCGCAGACGAATCTGATAGTTACCTTCTGTGCCATTGCTATGGAGAAAAATACCCCATAAATCTTGAGTTTTAAAAGCAAATTTTTGGTAGATAAAAATTAAAACTTTATATTTAATTAAAACTTCTTGAGGTGTAAGAATTAATTGCATCTCACGCAAACAAATAAAACTAATCAGAGCTATAATAAAGGTAAGAATCGGGGAGATAAAGACAGTGACAGTAAGGACAATCGCCAAAGACCAGAGGGTAGGTGCATCGGAAGGTAGCTTAATTTTAGGGGGTAAATTAATCTCTAAATTATCCCGGTGTTTAGCGATGCGGATGGAACTGTGGGGAGGTTTTGGTAATTTCTTAGGATCGACTAAACTTGATACTTGACGATAGGAGGGATGTTGGAGAAATTTCAGAGCTTCTCTGGCGCTTTTAAACCGCTTTTCTACTGCCATATCGGTTATAGTTTCTAACCAATCGATTAAATCATCATCAATTGTCACCCGTTGGCGAAATTGAATTTTAGAGTCGCGGTGGGGCAATTCTATCGGGACAATTCCCGTCGATAAATGAATTAAAGTCATACCTAAAGCATATAAATCAGAACTGGGAACCGCCCGGCCCCAAAATTGTTCTAGAGGTGCATAACCACTCGTTCCCACCACAGTAAAAGTAACTCCCGTCACTGCACCGCGGGACTGGACTGCCCCAAAATCTACTAAATAAACGTTATTTTCCGAGTTAATAATTAAATTACTAGGTTTAATATCTCGATGTAATACTGGGGGCGATAATTCGTGCAAATAAATGAGAATTTCGAGAACTTCTTCGGCAATATTCCGAATTACCGTAGCGGTGAAACGTTGCCCCCTTTCTAAGTGATCACTTAAGGATTCTCCCGGTATATAATCTTGTACAAGTACAAACCAAGGAATCCCGTCACCTTGATTTTTGTCGAGGGAAAAATAATCGCGATAGCGGGGAATACGGGGATGATAGAGAGAAGCTAAGACGGCTGCCTCCCGTTCAAATAATTTTAATTCTTCCCACTCCATCTGGGGACTAAAAGCGAGGAGTTTAATAATTACCGATTCTTGGGATAATACATCGATAGCTAACCAAGTTTGACGACCGATAGCGGTATTTCCTAGGCGTTGTTGCAGTTGGTAACGTTCAGCTAAAAGAGAATCAGAAGTAAAGGTCATAGTGGCTTTCCCCTTATTTAGACCTGTTTTTTTTTCAGGAAAACTGCTGGCTGGTACTAATTAATATCAATTTGTTTTTTTGCTGTCCAACAAAGGGCGATTCCTTTTTCTTTATAGGAAGATTCTCCAACAAAGATAGGATATAATTCAGATTCCCCACGATAGATAATTTCCTGACCATCAAATCCTAGAAAAATCGGTTGATTAGGTTGAATTGCATGATAATCTCGTTGGAGAATCTGAGGATGTAACATAGCTTTAATTTCACCCTGTTCATCTCTAGGATAATCGATCGAGCCTAAACGTTGGTAAACTGTGAGGGATTCGCTGAAAGTATCGAGATGGGCAGCCAGATAATTTTCCTGTTCGATATAGTCTAGGATTTGATAGATGAGTGTTTCGGTTTGACGAAAAAGATAGGGACAGATGACACCATGGTTAATTGGACCGATTTCGAGGGTAAAAGCTAGGGGACAAATTCCTTTCAGAAAATGATTTTCTCCCTCGCTGACGGGATGATAAATTAAGCGCACCTCAGGATTAATTTTAGTCAGATAGGTAAAGAGTTTTAATAGCCAAGGATGGGCATTAGAATAAATAATCGCCAGCATCATATTAGAGGTGGTGCTGTGAATATCGATTAATAAATCAATGGATTTTTCTCGGATTTCTTTGACTATTTTTTTGGCTCGTTTTTGTTCGTATTGCTGACCATCTGGATTAACTAAATCTTTCTGGTTAAAACAACGATTTAAATCCGTATCGATATATCTAACCCGTTGCTTTAGGGCTAAGGGATTAGCGATGAGACTGTGGGATTGAAAACTGCTGCGAGCAATAAGATTAGGTGACTTTTGCAGGTATTTAACCAAATAAGCGGGAGTTAGTTCATTGCCATGCACACCGGCAATTAAAGCCAGATTTTTAATAGTAGTTTTCTGCTCGATCATTTTTTATAATTTTTGAGAAGTTAAGTGGGTGGGTGGAATTAAATATAAGATGAACGTAGGTTGGGTTGAAGCATGAAACCCAACGCCCGATTATGTTACGCTACCGCTAACCCATCCTACAAATAATTGTGCCTCCCTACTTATAATTATTTATGGTTTGCGGCAAAAAGTTTGTTGGTGGGGTTAGGAGTCGGTCGTCGGTCGTCAGAAGATTATTTTTATTTATTCTTCCCACACCCCACACCCCACACCCCACCCCTATAACTGATTTAGAAAAACCAGCCGTAGGAATGAAGACCTTTACCTAAAAGATTCACCCCTAAATAACATACCCAAACCACAACAAAACCACTGGCAGCTAGAATAGCCGGTTTTCTTCCCTGCCATCCCCGGGTAATGCGGGCATGGAGATAAGCGGCAAACACTAACCAAGTGATTAGCGCCCAAGTTTCTTTCGGATCCCAACTCCAATAGGAACCCCAAGCTTCATTGGCCCAAACTGCCCCGGCGATGATACCGATAGTGAGAAGGGGAAAACCGAGACCGATGACCCGATAACTGATATTATCGAGGGTTTCCGCCAAGCTAAGACGTTGGGGCGAAAGAGTCGTCATCGCTGTTAAGGTGGGAGTTAAAAGGGCGGTTGTGCCACTGTTAGCCGTTTCCAGGAAAATTGGGGCGGAAAGAGTGGTAGATAACTTATTTTGGAGACGATAGGCCCCCGTACCCACGGAACTGCCTTTTAACTCGATATTTTGACCTCTAGTGACGATCAGAAAAGCGATCGCCATCAGGGAACCCACCATCAAAGCAGCATAACTTAACATCATGACGCTAACGTGCATCATCAACCAATTCGATTTTAAAGCCGGAACCAAGGGCGCGGAAGTTTGCATTTCCCCGGGTAAGGACAAAGTGGCAAAAGCGGTAATCCCCATGGCTACAGGAGTCGTCACCACCCCCACCAGGCGACTGCGGCTATTGTACTCAGCAATTAAATGAACCGCAGTTACACCCCAAGCGAGAAAGAATAAAGATTCGTAAAGATTGCTGATGGGGAAATAACCCGCTTCTAACCAGCGCGCCCCCAATAAAGCGGCGATACAGAGGTTAGCGATGGCCACTCCCGTGCTGCCCAGGCCGGGCAACAAAGGTATGCTAGGAAAGGCTGCCCCGGCCCAATAAACCAGCATAGTTAAAAACAGGACTAAAAAAGAAGTGTTATCGAGAAAGTTCTCTAAGCTAACTAAATTCATGGGATTTCTCTCGTTTGTCGCTCGCTCGCTACCAAGTATTCCATCCTCTATCCTATCCCATCGGTAAGGCGATCGAGACAGGGAATTGTTAGTATGAACTTTGCATTTTCACTCTGACCCACCCTAAAAATTATGGCTAATCAAGAAGATAATCAATTTTCCTGGTCGCGTTTGCCTCTGTTAGGCAAAATCCTGATCATTTGTTCTGGTGTTGCCGCTTTAGGCTATTTTCTTATCCCTCGTCCCTCAGAATTATCCAATATTCCCCTCGAACCCTACAGCGAATTTATCAGTAGAGTGGAACGGGGCGACATCAGTAATGTCAAAATTGGCAATCAAGTCATCTATTATCAATTAAAAAATCCTTTAGAATCCCTGCCTATTCCGGGTAATCCCCCCGTTAATCCCCCAGAATCAAGTCATCCCTTTTACGGTGATTCTAGTTCTCTGGACAGCAAACCAAGCAGTAATCTAGTCTCCAGACGAGTCTTGGCCACGATTCCAGTCGATAACCCCCAATTACCCCAACTATTACAGCAAAAAGGCGTAATCTTCGAGGCGATTCCTGTGGCCGAAAACAGTTGGATCACCACTCTCCTCGCTTGGGTGGTTCCTCCCTTAATTTTAGTCGCCGCCATGCAGTTTCTGTTCTATCGCAACGATGACACGCGTAAATCACTGCTTTTTAATAAAAATCTCGCTAAAGTTTACGGAGACGGCGAAAAATATCCGATTACCTTCAGTGATGTGGCCGGGGCCGAGGAAGCAAAAACCGAGTTAAAGGAAATTGTCGAATTTCTCAAGGATGCCGAGCGCTTTAATAAAATTGGGGCGCGTATTCCTAAAGGTGTTCTCTTGGTCGGACCGCCGGGGACGGGAAAAACCCTCTTAGCAAAAGCGGTCGCGGGGGAAGCGGGAGTGACGTTTTTTAGCATTTCGGCCTCGGAATTCGTGGAATTATTTGTCGGGACCGGGGCAGCCCGGGTGCGGGATCTATTTGCCCAAGCGAAGAAAAATGCCCCTAGCATCATTTTTATTGATGAATTGGACGCGATCGGTAAATCGAGAAGTTCGGGATCGGGAACTAGCGGCAGCAATGATGAGCGCGAGCAGACTTTAAACCAACTTTTGACAGAAATGGACGGTTTTAGCCCCAAAGAAGCCGTCGTCATCGTTTTAGCCGCCACCAATCGCCCAGAGACTCTTGATGCCGCTTTATTGCGTCCGGGGCGCTTTGATCGCCAAGTTTTGGTGGATCGTCCCGATTTAGCGGGAAGATTGGCAATTTTGGAAATATACGCCCAACGAGTCCAGATGGGTGAAGATGTTAACCTCAAAGCGATCGCCACCCAAACCCCCGGTTTTGCCGGTGCCGATTTAGCCAACCTCGTCAATGAGGCGGCTCTTTTGGCTGCCCGCAATAATCGGGAAAAAGTCAGTCAAATTGATTTTAAAGAGGCGATAGAAAGAGTTATCGCTGGTTTAGAAAAGAAAAGTCGGGTTCTCTCCGAAAAAGAAAAGAAAATCGTCGCTTATCACGAGGTCGGTCATGCTTTAGTTGGCGCTGTCATGCCGGGAGGTGGTCGGGTGGAGAAAATTTCCATCGTTCCCCGGGGTTTATCCGCTTTGGGTTATACCCTGAAAATTCCCACGGAAGACCGTTTTTTGATGACAGAAACCGAATTTAAGGAACAAATTACTATGTTATTGGGCGGTCGGGCAGCCGAAGAATTAATCTTTGGCAGTGTCACTAATGGCGCTTCCGATGATTTACAAAGGGCGACGGATATTGCTGAAAGAATGGTGACAATGTATGGTATGAGTAAATCCCTGGGACCCCTAGCCTACGATAAAACAGGACAGGCTAATTTTTTAGGTAATAATCAGGGTAGTCCCCGCCGTTCGATCGGGGAAAATACGGCCAAAGCGATCGATGAAGAAGTTAAACAAATTATCGACGCTAGTTACCAAAAAGCTCTAGCAATTCTCAGTCACAACCGCAATTTATTAGAGTCGATTACCGCTAATCTTTTGACCACCGAAGTAATCGAAGGAGAAGAACTGCAAGAATTCTTAAATCAAGCGCAAATGGTCTGATCAATCCCCATAAATAGGGTCTGCTGAAAAAGTTTTTCGTGGGGAAGTGGGGTGTGGGGAGAACAAAGCTGCCTTTTGCCTTTTGCCTTTTGCCTTTTGCCTTTTGCCTTTTGCCTTTTGCCTCTCCTCATAACTAGGGTTTGCTGAATAAATAATCGAGAATATCTAACTTAAGGAGAGGAGAGGATCAAAGCATTGGAAAACTGGTATTTCCCTGCTTTGACGGTTAATTTGCCCTTTTTCCATGGCAAAGAAACGGGAGAGTTATCTCGACTTAAACTGTTATAAAGGGCGAAATTTTTTGACCAATCGTGCTTTTGACCGTTACGAATTAAAATCGGCAGTAGATTGATTTGATTATAGGTCAATTGTAAACTCTGCCCTTGACTGCCTTTAAATAAAACCCTGCCTTGGTTAATTTGAGTTAAATTTACTTGACTTTTTTGCTTAAATATGATCTTAAAATTCTCATAACTGCCCTGGGTTGCCGCTTCCCCCACTTCCAGAGCAAAACCCGCATAATTGTTACCTGTGGGTAAAGCTTGGTAGGTATTATCATCGGGATAAGGGGAATTAGGAATCTCGATCATTTCAGGAGAAGAAAGATTTATTAATCTCAGGGCTAACCAAGTTTTTTCTAATTGAATAAACCAGATATTATCATCTTTTTCTACCTTGGCAGTTTTCGGTAATTGCCAGAAAAAAGCTTGGTCTGCTGGTCGTAACCAGATTAAAAGATTACGATATTGTCCGATTTCATCCCCGGGATTTTTGCCCGGTTTTACGCCATTTTTGCCAGTGTTAGCCACAAAAAAATCCACACCTTTGTGTTGATTAAAGGCCATTAATTTAAACGGGGCTACATCACCATCGGGGAAAGTTCCCGCCAGACTACCCATTTGATAACTAGCCCCAACAAATTGAGTTTCCCAATAACCCGGACTTTGATTATTGCCCGGTTTCCAGTTTTCATACAGGGGTTTACTGGCGAGAATTTCTACCGGTTTATTAAAGTTTTTTCGGGCTAATTCCATCACTGCTAAAGGAGGACGATAACGACTGGTAATTAGATACAGAGAGTCCAATTCCGGGCGATTATTGGCGACGGGAGTATCACCAAAATATAACCAAAAAGTGCGGCCTGCGTGTGATCGCATTACGCCGTGGCCATCACCATAATCACGTTTTACAGGGCCACCCCAACCACCGCGATAATATTTAACACTAGCGGCCATGGATAACCAATCTAAGGCCATTTTTGCCCATTGTTTAACTTCCGTATCTTGAGCAAAATCGTAGAGATTGAGATAGGGAGCAAAGGTGTGACCGTGATAAACTTCTGAATCCCATTCTCCCATACCGATGTTATATAAAGCTGAAACGTAACGCTTAATTTTACTTTTATAAATTTGACGAGTTGCTTCATTTCCGGTTTCTTCGGCCATCAGATAAACCGATGTTTCGCGCATCGCTCGCAGGTTATCAGTATTGCGACTATCTACCCATAAACCCCGTCTTGTTATACTCCAATCATTACCCGTTCCTTGGCCCGTACCGTGGATAGGGTGGGGCCGTTGTAAAGGGTCGGTTTCTGTCCAAATTTTCGCCGCATTATACATTCTCTGACGATAAACTGGATCGAGATACTTTCCGAGAAGAAAATACTTTCTAATTTGTCCTTTCAGGGTAAAAGAAAAATAATAATCTATATAATCAGTGTGGGTCTGTTCCCGTTTTTGTGGGTCATCCTGCTGCAGGAAATCTAGGGCTTTTTGCCGGTTTCCTGCCAAGAAATCAAACATGGCCATAGGATAGGATCTTTTCTCGTTTTCTCCCCACAAATTGCCATAACTTTCTGCCTTAGCAAAATGGTTAATAACTTGCTTGGCCCTTTGTTGAAATTCTGCCTCTAATTCCGGTGTCCAATCGTTAAGATATTGGGGTTTAACTTCGGCAACAGGTAAGGAAGCGATCGAGTTTTGAGAAACAGAATAGAGGGAATTAAAGCCAATAGTAAATAGGGCAATTATTACCGCTAAAATTAGATATTTAATTCTAGATCCAATCGTCATCTTCGGCAAATTCATCGATGTTTCCTTGATTTTCTGGGGACTGAGGTTGATTCTCTTTATCTAATTGTAAAGGAACTGGTTCAGGAGGGATAATTTCTGGTAATAATTCTTCGGGTTTTTGACCATCTACCTCCACCACAATCATTTCTGTGACGGGAAACCAAAGTATGCGGCCTTGATCGTCACAAACCGTCAGCGATCGAGATTTATCTGGAGTCTCGGTTGCGAAGAAATCTCCTAACATTTTGGTGGGTAAAATATTCTTACTTTCACCCCCAATAACTCCTAGGAATATATATTCGTTACCTGTGGTCAAATGTTGGACAATAATCGCCATAGTTAAAAAATTCAGTCAATGAAATGTACTTATTGATAAGCTGTTGACTCTTGAATGATAAGTAGGTAGGCGTTAAAAATTATCAGATGCCCCCCTTATTAAGGGGGATCCCCCCGCCTATCGGCACCCCCCTTATCAAGGGGGGCAGGGGGGATCGAAGCTAAAATCCATTTTTAATTTAATTATAACCAGCTACTTAGCTTTCAGCCATGAGCTTTCCACTGATTACTGATAACTGATTACTGATTACTGATAACTGATTACTGCTTAACTTGACTGCCGTGACTGCGAGGATCGGTTTGACTAGCGCCCGCAAGGATATTAAAATCAGAAGCCTGTCCCGTAGTGGTGGCATAGGGTAGGGTAGAATTGGTTAAAAGTGCTTCTAAATTAGCAGTTAAAATTGATTTTGGTTGTTCTCCGATCGCTTGGGCAACTGGTTGTCCTTGATTATTTAAAAAGACAAAATGGGGAATACCATCCACGCGATAACGGAGAATTTCCGGCAACCATTTATTATTATCAACGTTGAGCATGACAAAATTAATGGCATTACCGTATTGTTTTTTAATTTCGGCAATTTCAGCGGCCATCGCCTGACAACTGGTACACCAATTAGCATAAAATTCTGTCAGGGTGGGTTTACCATTGCTGAGGGCAAGATCGAAAGGTGTCGCTTTTTCCGCTTGCGCTTCCAAAGATACAGAACTAGCGGTGGTTTGAAACCCCAAGAAAATCGCTACACTAAGGATAACTGCCGTTACTGCCAGCAGCAGATTTCTGGTTTTGTTGGTGGGTGTGGTGGCTGTCATGGATATTTAATCAAAGTTTACTTTGTCCTATTGTAACGACTGCTGCGCTCTTTTAGTATTGGTGTCGATTGAGTTACAATTAAGTTAGAGATGGGTAATAATTATGACCGAAGAAAGACTCGATCGAATAGAGGGACAGCTAAAAAGGCTAGAAGGGTACGTTCATACAATTGAGGGGCGATTAGAAACTTTAGAAAGTAACGTTCAAAACATTGAAAAAAAGCTAGGAGACGTGATCAACCAAATTCGTGAACTTAGTCTTAGCATCGATACCTACCAAAAAGCTGATCAACAGGTAGTTAATTTGGCTTTTGGTCTGATCGTTGCCGCCACTGCTGCTATTGTAATTCCAGCCGTTTTCGGCAAATAAGCAAAAAAAGATTCTTTGATCGGAAAGGCTGCATGAAAAAACGCGTTACTCTCACTTTTCCCAAAAAAGCCGTCCATATGCCCGTTACCTATCGACTGGCGAAGGATTTTAACGTCGCCGCTAATATTATCCGCGCCCAAGTTGCCCCCAATCAAGTGGGAACATTAGTATTAGAATTATCGGGAGATATCGATGAGTTAGAAGCGGCGATCGAATGGTTACAATTACAAAATATTGGCGTTTCCCAAGTTAGTCGCGAAATCGTCATTGATGAAGAAAAATGTGTCGATTGTGGGTTATGTACGGGAGTTTGTCCCACGGAAGCTTTAACCCTTGATCCCGAAAGTTTTCGTCTCAAGTTTTTGCGTTCCCGTTGTGTGGTTTGTGAACAATGTATCCCCACTTGTCCCGTGGCGGCAATTTCCACAAACTTGTAAAGTAGCAGTTATTAAATTAATTTTTTTGCCCATTTAAATAATAGCCATCTCTGGAGATTTTAAGCCTTCATTTGTCTCCAACGCGGTTAATCGTCACAAATATCCCGTTCCCTTTCTGCCTAAAGACCCTTTCTCCGATACCATAGTTAAAAAGAGATTGCTGACTCTGGCCACATCTGTGGGGATTACATACCATTAATCATGGTTTTTTTGCAAAAAATACAAAAAACTTGACATGACTTCTGCCGTTCCTCGCCTTTCCTATCCTGATAGTCCGATTGCTGATCTTCGCGGCCTCTATAACTTTATCCTCAACCCGCAACTGTTAGCCGCAGAAAAGGGAAATCCGTCGATCGTTAGTTTTTGTCAAAAAATTTCCCCCGTTGATACCCTAGAAATTCTCTCTTGGATTGCCCCTAGCTATCCCACCCATTGTTATTGGGAAAATCCCGAACGAGAAACCGCTTTTCTCGGCTACGGCATCGCCTTTGCTGCCACTTTCCACGGCAAACAACGTTTTTTAAAAGCTCAAAAATTTATTGAAAACTGTCAACAAAGAATTATTAAAATTGATAACTATAGCGAGATTACTCCCCGCATCTTTTGTAGTTTCACTTTTTTCGACTCGGAAAGAGCTACCCCCTTTCCCTCAGCTACCCTAACCCTGCCTAAGTTTCAAATTATCAAAAAACAGTCGGAATATTTTTTCCTTACCAATCTCCTAATCACCGGCGAAAAAGAAATAGAAAACTCCCTCGAAGAAACTATCAACAACCTCAAAATTATCCAAAATAACTCGAGCAATTGCCGACAAAATCCCCATCAGGCTCCCTGTAGTTATTATATTCATCCTACCTATAATTTTCAAGCGGCTGTTGCCGATGCACTCCAATCTATCCATGCTCAAAAATTTAGCAAAATTGTCCTCGCTCACGCTCTTGACGTGATTTCTCCCCGTCCTTTTCATCTGGTAAACTGTCTCGATAATTTGCGTCAGCGTCATCCCGATTGCTACACTTTTTCCCTCGGCAATGGACGGGGAGATCATTTTATCGGCGCTAGTCCCGAACGCTTGCTAACTGTCCATCAGGGGCAATTAATCACCGATGCTTTAGCGGGATCCGCCCCCCGGGGAGAAAATGCGATCGAAGATGCTCTTTTAGCCAATAAACTCCTCGCTAGTGAAAAAGAACAGCGGGAACATCGGGCCGTTAGTGAATTTATTAACCAAAAACTGCGACAAATTGGCTTAAATCCTCAAAATTCTCCTTCTAGATTGTTAAAACTCTCCAATATTCAACATCTCTGGACTCCTATCCATGCCAAACTAAAACCCTCCATCCATCCCCTCGAAATTGTTGCCCAACTACACCCCACTCCTGCTGTTGCTGGGGTTCCCACGGAGATCGCTTTAGCACAAATTCGTCATTATGAAACCTTCGATCGCTCTCTTTATGCCGCTCCTTTGGGTTGGATCGATTGTCAAAATAATAGTGAGTTTATTGTTGGTATTCGTTCGGCCTTAATTGAAGGCGATCGAGCGCGATTATACGCCGGTGCGGGTATTGTTGCCGGTTCCGATCCGGAAAAAGAACTAGCAGAAATTCAGCTTAAATTTCAAGCTCTCTTAAAAGCTTTAACTTAAACTGTAGCTTGTTACCGAACTAATAACTTAAATAAGTCTAATTTACCCTTAAAAGGCGGATATTTTAAAGCGGGATTGAACCAAAGAGGTGTTTTCATAATCGCTTTTTGGTGACTAAAATTCTCAAAGGAAAAACGACCATGATAGCTACCAATACCGCTATTTCCTCGACCACCAAAGGGTAACCTAGGATTAGTAAAATGAAAACTATTGTTGTTAATACAACCTCCCCCAAACTGGACTGATTCTAACCATTTCTTTTCAGTCTTTGCCTTGGTAGTAAACAGATAAAAAGCTAGAGGGTTAGGATTTTTAGCAATTATTGCTAAAGCTTCCTCAAAAGTGCTAAAGGCAATGATCGGTAAAATTGGACCGAATATTTCCCCTTGCATAATAGGAGCATCGAGGGAAACATTAGTTAATAAAGTTGGTTGAATATATAAATTTTCTCGATCGGTTTTGCCTCCAAAAACAATCTCACCATCTTGGAGAAAGTCAATCAGGCGATCAAATTGTTTCTCATTAATTATCTTACCATAATCAGCACTTAATCTGGCATCTTCACCGAAAAAATTAATAATAGTATTAGCTAATTCTCTGATCAAATTCTCCTGCTGGGATTGATGTACCAAAATATAATCAGCTGCGATACACATTTGACCACAATTAGAGAATTTTGTCACGGCAATGCGACGGGTTGCCACGGAAATATTAGCATCAGCTTCGATAACACAGGGACTTTTTCCCCCTAATTCTAGAGTAACGGGAATTAACTTTGCTGCCGCTAGTTGATAAATAATTTTTCCTACCCTTGTACTGCCAGTAAAAAATATCTGATCAAAGGTAAAACTGTCTAACATATTCGGAATTACTTCCGCACCATCTCCGGGGACAATTAACACATATTCTTCGGGGAATATTTCTTGAATTATTTTAATTACTAATTTTTCCGTCGCTGAGGCAAATTCACTCGGTTTTAATACCGCACAGTTACCGGCAGCAATGGCACCGACTAAAGGCACTAATAACAATTGGAGGGGATAATTCCAAGCACCAATAATTAAAACCACTCCTAAAGGTTCCCGAATAATCTGACTGGAGGATGGGAAATTTAAGAGATTAGTTTTAACAGTTTTGGGTTGCATCCATGAGCGCAAATTTTTTAAAGCGGTATTAATTTCCACCAAAAGGAAGCCATTTTCAGTAATCCAACAATCTTCGGGACTTTTCTTTAAATCGCTATATAAAGCTCGATATATCTCTGCTTCATATTTAATGATTGCCTGTTTTAACTTCTCTAACTGCTGACGACGGAATTGATAGGAACGAGTTGCACCACTGGCAAAATACTGACGCAATTTGGCTAATTTTTCTGAGTTTGACAGCATCGAAATAATTCCTAACTTAATAATAAAATTCTACGGCATCCACTGGGGACGAATTCCCGCTAGAGGTAATTCAATTAAATCAGATTTACTGGCTTTTACTCCATCTTGTAGGGGAGGAATTAACATCCACAAACGACCACCGATAATTGTTTCTCCCGAATCGGTAGTCAAGGGATTAGTAGGATTAGTATCATAACTGGTGCGAAGTTGATCAAAAATAATTGCTAAACCATCGGGAGATAAACTAATGTGAATATCACGATAATCAGCTAATTCCAGTAGGGGAGTCACTTGACCGGTCTTCACATCTATTTTAGCAAAATAGGGTTTTTCTTTGTACTTTTGACTGTTAGTAACTAACTCGGTTAACAAACAATACAAATCACTACCGGTGGCATTAAATTGACAATCTATAATCGAACCTTGTAGATTGAGTAAGCGTTTTTGTAATCCTTGATTATTGACATAAAAAAGCGATCGAATATAACGCATTTTGGCATTATCAGTATTAAAATTTACCATTGCTGCGGCCGTACCATCGGCAGAAAAATTCAAAATTCGCCCAAATTTTGGTAAAAAATCCAGGGGTTTTGTCTCGAATTTTAAGGGCAAAAGCGCAATTCCTTCCCCCTGGGTGACAGCCAAAGTTTTACTATCAGGTGCAATCAAAAATTCTCCGCCTTGGATGTTTAATTTTTGGGTTTTTTCCCCCGATTTAACTGCCCATAAATCGAAGTTAATCGGATTGCGGCGCTCAATTCTCTGCACGACAATAGTTTCCCCATCTTTAGCTAAATCAAAGTGATTATTTTGATAATCTTTATTGTCTAGCACTAACTCAATTTTTAGAGGCGATTGACTGCTATCAACTTGGTAAAGCTGCAGTTCACGAATTCCCTCTATCCCCAGGTTTTTCGCCACGGCCGAAAAGAGGATTTTTTTACCATCAGGATAGAATTCAAAAGCCATAACGGTCAAATTTGCGGGGGTTAAGAGGGTTTTCTTCTCCTCGGTCAAGTTATAAAAAATTAATCTTCCCTGTTCTTCCCCATTAGTGCCAATATAGGCAAAAGCACGATCGCGACTTTTAAATTCTCTTTCAAAAATTGCCAGGGTTTGTCCTAATCGATTACCGCTGCGAAATTGTTCCCGCGCACCTTCAATTTGCAGATGATATTTTTCTCCGTAGGGAATGGGAGAAGTGAGGGTATAAGCTAATCGTCTTCCGGCCCAACTAAACTTACCCGGCAGCGGAGGATCGATAACTAGATTTTTTTCTACACTAGCATGATCCATGGGGCGATCAAAAGTGATAATAAATGCTTGATCTTCTGAGCCAATTGCTCGATTTTCCCAGCTAAATTCCTTGACCCTTGGACCGGTTTGCAAAAGACATTGATTACCACAGCTATTACCTAACCAAATTAAGCCGCCAATTACTAAGGTTAGCGATACAATTAATGTTATCGCTAATTTATCAATCGGTTGTAGTTGTAAGGTCTTGATCATTATAGTAGATGGTTAGAAACAACTGATAACTGATAACTGATAACTGTTAATATCCGTAGGGATCCACAGGAGTGGGTATAGATTTCACGGATTTAGCCTTAATTACTAATTGTCTTCTGGTGGTTGATTTTCCCACCTCTACGGGTAAAGATTCCGTGGCCATTTCTCCGGTGATTTCTAACCAAGTGTCATTGGGATATTGACCGCGACTTCCTGATAGTTTCACCGGCAAACCCACGGGATAAGCATCCACGGCACAACAGGTAAGAATAAAGCGACTAATTAATAAATAATTATCTGGTAATTGGGGCAATTGCACCACAAAACCTGTGACTTTTACCGGTTGTCCTGTGTAAGCATCAGGTTCGGGGTAAGCATTCAAAGTTCTTACCCATTCAATTAAACTTTTTTCCTCTGGTTTAACGGTAGTGCCAAAGGATTGAGTTTGCAAGCGAGTTAGGGGTAAAGATTCACTAATTCCCCTCTGTAATGCGATTTGACTGCTGAGGGGCTGCGGGGCAATAAATAGGCCTAAAAGGGCAGTGATTACTAATAAACCTGAGCCAAAATGTTGGGGAAGAATGGTAATATGCGATCGATTATCGTTACTATCTAAATTAATCTTTTTTTGCCACTGTTTTAATAATGTCCAAAGCTTGACTATTCCCAGAACAAATAAAGCAATACTGGTGATAAGAACCAGAATAAAATAATTAGGATGTATCAGTAAATTTAAATGTCCAGTTATCCAGTATTTAAATAGTAACGAACCCCAACCGATTAGGGCAATAACATCGATAAATTGGGGGGCGATTATTTTTAGACGTGATGAATTCATGGGAAAAACTATCCGGGTACTGACCTAAAATAAATAACTGTGAGCCAAGGTGAGTAAAAAAGTCATTTGCGCTGCTAAAGCAAAGAGATAAATTAACATTCTCGGTTTAAAAATAGACAACATTAAACCAATCCCTTTCAGGTCAATCATTGGACCGAACACTAAAAAAGCCAGCAGGGAACTACTGGTAAAACTAGAGGCAAAGGAGAGAGCAAAAAAAGAATCAACTGTGGAACAAATCGAAACAATTACCGCTAACAGCATCATGGCCAAGATCGAAGTAATCGGATCCTGACCCAAATTAAGAACAAATTCCCGGGGAACAAACACCTGTAAACCGGCCGCTATAGCACTTCCTAAGATTAACACTCCTCCTAATTCCCGTAATTCCATCACCACGTTTTCCACAAAAGTTAACCAGCGCCTTTTCATCGGGATAGCTTGCACTGCTGGTAGGACAGCAGTAGCGGCAAAACTTTCATCTAAGCGCAAAGTTTGCCCAGAATTACCGATCAGAAAAGAACCGGATTGTAGTAGTAGTGGGATAGATTCTTTTTCCGGTGTTTGCGGTTGCCAATTGAGACTTTTTGCCAAAGAGGTTTGTAGGAGCGGTCGGGGATCTTTTTGGATACTAAAGATAATACCGATAACCGTAGCGATGAACAAAGAAAAGATAACTCGATAGAAAACAATTTCCGGTTGATCGCGAAAAGCTACCCAAGTGGACCAGATAACAATCGGGTTAATTGTCGGCGCTGCTAAGAGAAAACTAACCGCTACTGCATTCGGCATTCCTTGCACAAGTAAACGTCGCGCCACCGGCACATTGCCACACTCGCAGACGGGAAACAAAAAACCAATACATCCCCCCACAAATGCTCCTAAAACAGCATTTCGAGGCATCAAGGCAACTAGGCGACGTTCATCGACAAATATTAAAAGAATACTAGAGAGAATCACCCCTAGCAGTAAAAAAGGCATCGCTTCCACCAACAGGCTCAGGAATAGGGTAAAGGCATTTTGTAGTTGACTCATCTATCCTCGCCTTGGCAATTAGAGGTTTAGGGGTAAAGACTTAGGAACCCCAGAAAAAGGTTCATCTATCAGTTATCAGTGACCAGTTATCAGTTATCAGTGACCAGTTGTCCGTTACAGCCTTTCTCGCCAAGATGAAGTATAACCCAATTTGGTATTGACCACCGACGACCGACTCCCCAAAAGGAAAACTTCGTACCTCACCATTAAGATAACTGTTAGAGCAGATTTGAGTTTTCAGTCCACTGATTACTGTTTACTGATCACTGAACTAGAGGACTCGATTAAGTTTGCCGCTTTGATAACCTTCTAGATCGAGGGTGACATAGATAAAGCCTAATTTTTGCAGATCAGCGACTAATTCGCTTAAATTTGTCCGATTAATAAAGTCGGGAATTGCTGCTGCCGGTAATTCAATCCGTGCCGTATCGCCGCTCGATCGCACCCGTAATTGACGATAACCTAATTTTCGCAGATAAATCTCCGCCCGTCCGACTCTTTGCAATTTCTCCAGGCTAATTTCCTCCCCGTAGGGAAAACGGGAACTTAAACAGGGTTGCGCCGGTTTATCCCACCAAGGTAAATTTAAGTAACGAGATAGTTGACGAACTTCGCTTTTTGTGATACCAATTTCCGCCAAAGGTGAACGAGCGCCGCGCTCCCTAGCGGCTTGAATTCCGGGACGATAATCCCTTAAATCATCAGCATTAACGCCATCGATGACGTAGGAATAACCACGAGCGAGGGCGATGGGTTTAAGGGTGTCGTGTAGCTCACTTTTGCAGAAATAACAGCGATTAACGGGATTACTGGTGTAATTGGGGTTATTCATTTCCTCGGTTTCCACCAATTCGTGCCGAATACCGATATAATCGGCTTGAGCGATCGCTTCTTCTAATTCTTCCGGCAGTAGGGAAGGGGAAACCGCCGTAATTGCCAATGCTTGACTCCCTAGCAGATCATAGGCCACTTTGGCCACTAGGGTACTGTCCACGCCCCCAGAATAGGCAATCAGAGCTTTTTCGCTGGTTTTTAAGAGGTTTTGTAATTGTCCGAGTTGATCAAGTAATTGACTGTCCATGGCGGCGATTTTGGCAACTGGTTTAGGGAGACCGTTTTTTATATTGGGTATAGACAAGTAGCTTAAACCACTTGTCCCAAGAATTTGCGGCAATGAGGTAAGTAGTAGTGCAAAATAAATTTCCTAGTCAAGATAGGCACTCATGCAAGAGGCAAGAGGTGGTTAGATATGTGTAATTAATTTTGCCTAGGTACTTAGTATAATTTAAATGTGTCTTAGCTTAACCCTCTCTACATGACAACAAATCTCACAGACTATAAACATATTTCAATTGATCATCGGGGAGTACCAATAATTGCGGGTTCTACCCTAAAAGTGATTGATCTAGTTATGGCACAAATAGCTTACGGTTGGACTCCAGCAGAAATTCACATTAACCATCGTGATTTAAGTATGAGTCAAATTCACTCAGCATTAGCTTACTATTGGGAACATAGAGATGAATTAGATCAAGCTATCCAAGCTGATTTAGAATTTGCCCAAAAAATGCGAGAAAAAGCTGGAGATTCTCCCTTTGTTACCCGACTTAAAGCACAGGGAATAAAGTAAGAATAGGCGTTTAAAATGTATCTTAGCTTATTGCTGATCCCAATTATTTTAGTAAGTATTTAGTCATAAACTTCACTTCTATGACCTACTCTAACAATAATAATTATCCTACTCTCTCGATCAAATTCATAAATAACCCGATAATCTCCTACTCTTAATTTGTAAAACCCTGACCATTCTCTCGTAAGAGGTAGGGGAGTTATCTGTTCAAAGTTGATAGCTAACCATTTAATTTTATTAAGAATCCTCAGTCTGATAAAATCTGTGATCAAATCTAAATCAGTTATCGACTCTGGTTCAAAAGTAACAGAATAGCTCATTTAAGGTTCTATCCCATATCTTTTATCCACCTCAGCTGCAGGAATAGTCGCTCTTCCTTGTAGTCTTTTTTGTTGGATTTCTAATAACTTTTCTTTAAAAGATTCTTTAACTTGTTTTCCCTCATCCGGATCACCAAAGTATTCATCTAGAGTATCATCTACTGTATTACGGATTAAACTTTGTAACTCTTGGGGAGTCATGTCTTTTATCTGCATATTTTCTCTAATTAAAAAAAGGACTTTGACTCGTTGCAAGGTTTTACCTTGCAACGCAGATAAGCGAGGTTCTACCTCTACTTATTTCTTTGACTCGTTGACTCGTTGCAAAGTTAGCTCGTTGTCGGACTATTCTTCGAGTTGATAGGGACACCATTGACTTTTGGTGGCAAGTTGGGCGTTAATAAGCGTAAAAACGCGCTCTAGTTCAGAAAGTCCAGCATACTCCGCTTCTTCGTCAACAGAGAGACTGTCAGTTTTCTTCTTAGCTAATAACTGCTCACAACGAGATTGTAGCTCTGAAGTAAACCTGAATAAATAAATGTTACCAAATTCGCGGAGTTCAACCCCTTCTCTCATTAAAGACGAAGGTTGAATCATTAATTGGGGAGTCATTGGCTCTATTGATTGTTATTCCTCTTTCACCTTATCAGCTTAACAAATTGCCGAGGAAATGTAAAAGAATATTGATAATATTTAACCAATATCGGGGCAACCCCTCTGTAGTTGCCCCTGCCAAGGATAATTTATCCCCGACGACGAAGAGAAGCGGCACCCAAGGCACCAACAGCGATTAAACTCACTATACCACTAGGTTCCGGGGTTGATACACCACCGCCACCAGTAGGAGTAATATCCCCATTAAGAGCCACAAACCCACCCCCGGCAACAGTAGCGGAGTTGACAGCAATGAACCAGACACCGGAGGAGTTAGCATTCAGTCCATAGAGACGGAACTGCACCGGTCCGGTTTGGGGTGCTAAACTGCTTAGGTCAAAGCTGTAGGTATTATAGCTAGTTGTTAGGCTAACTTGTGTCCCTAAATTACTGGTGAACCCATCAACACTAGAGCGCAAGACCAAATCTAGCTGCGTTTCAGTTTGGGCCGCATTGAGTTGTAAGTTAGTAAAATCGACTTGAAAACCTGCACCGGGTTGCACGGCAAATTCGACGTATTGGCTGGTATTAACAGTGCTACCTGTATTCCAACCGTTAGAAACCGGACTACCCAACACGAATACAGACTGATTCGGCCGAAATATCCCGGGGGTGTTTAACCCAGTGCTGGTTATATTCGGGCCAACCGTATCCGCCGCTTTGGGATAGGATGCGGTAAAAGCATCAAATTGATTCCAACCAGCTACTATTGCCGCTTGAGCAGGAGTAACCCCAGCCAACCCCATCAGAGTCAAGGGGGTTAAAATTGTCAGTAATTTTTTCATGGATTCGATGACAGTAATAGGACAGAACTATGGTCATATTTAACGCTAGTTTTGCGCCAATATTCTGCAACAGAAAGTATCACAAAAGGGGGGGGAGTCAAG
Organism: Microcystis sp. LE19-195.1E; assembly: GCF_027532095.1. NCBI lineage: Bacteria > Bacillati > Cyanobacteriota > Cyanophyceae > Chroococcales > Microcystaceae > Microcystis > Microcystis sp. LE19-195.1E. Next base: position 13,488 of record NZ_JAPZSZ010000132.1, on the reverse strand, counting down.
GGTTATTTAATCATCATTTATTATGATTTTTATATTTAAGATAGTTGTGGGTTATATAAATATTTTTGACTGGTTGCAAGGTTATAGCTGGCAACGCAGATAAGCGAGGTTCTACCTCTACTTAGTTTCTTTGACCGAAATGATCACCTTCGCTCCTAGGTTCCCCCGCAATAAATTGACCTGGTGCATCTTACATTTGCAGGAATACCGACAATCAGCAATTATACTAAATCCGTTGAGTATAGGCTACTTATAAAGGAGAGAACCTCATGCAAAAGGGGGAATAAATAATCAGTTTTTAATAACCAGATTTAGTATTAGCCTGTTGGCGAATTTTATCTTTAATATAGTCGGGAATAGGGCTAGGATTCATGCTTCTAATGGTGAAATTAAGCCTCTTTTAACCGCTTCATTTAATCCTTGAGACTTCTTTAACAAGTTTATTTGATAAATTTGCATCAATGACCAAAGTTCCGTATTTTCAAAGGTTGATAAATCCCTCTCTTGTTGTTGATTGAGCAACTCGCTTAATCTTTGATCCTGTTCTGATGCCATTTGTAATTGAGTTAATTTGATAATTTCTTCATCTGATAATGAATTTAGGGATGAGATTTTTTCGCCTTGATAATTGGGACTAATAGAAAAAGCGATCGCTTCTACTAATATATCATTAAGATCACGGTTAATTGAATGGGCTAAGGATTGAGCTAGATTAAAAATCTCATCCGGTAGGGTTAAAGTAATTGAAATGGCCATAAGCCTTTTTTATGTGGGGTTATAGAGATATTATGATTATAGCTCAAATTCTTGTTACCCATAAGGATAAACTGGTTCAAAAGTAACAGAATAGCTCATTTAAGGTTCTTTTATCAACCTCAGATTTCCAGGCAAGATTTACCGATAACTTAACTCACAGCAAACCCAGTTAACCTACGAGTTTCCAGATCGTAAAAAGCTAAAACTATATCTTCTTTAGAAATCCCCTCCCTTAATAATTCCGTAGCGATCCCTTCCTCAGTCCAATCCTCCTCAATATAAATCTTCTCATTTTTAATCCTAATATGGACTTGAATATTCCTGATTTTTTTCTTGCCTTCCCAACCCATAAAAAGCCAAAAATACTGATCATGTATCTCGTCAAAAACCAGACAACTTTCTTGATCTAAATTAGCAGAACCAGAAACCCATTCGTGATATTCTGTTAATACTTTTTTAATGGCATTACGATATTTTTTTAATCTATCCATTGTAAAATTTTCTCCTTTTCCATCTCAACAACCAGCAAAAGTAATTGATTTATTTTCACAATATCCTGAATTGATTCTCGTCGGAAAAAATTTTCATAAATGCTGTCTTTAATGGCTAGATAAATTTGATATTCTGGTTCGGTAAGACTGATTAAATTTCGATATAAAATATATTGTCCCAAAGCTATTTCAAAATCTCTCATAGGTGAGGGACTTAAAAAGCTTTTGATTTCCACAACAATTTTACGTCCATTTCTTTCAGCAGCCAAAGGTTTTTCTGCTGCTAAATCAGCAAAAATTCAACATCTGTATATTTAATTTTATCAGGATCAGCTAAAATACTCCAACCGTCTTTAATTAAGGCATTTTTCACGGCTTCATGGTAAATATCTTTTGCTGGCATGGTTCTAAAAAAGTAATTTTATTAGTTATATTTAATTTTATTAACAATCCTAAGTCTGATAAAATCGGTAATCAAATTTAAATCAGTTATTTGTTGATTCCCCCCTGGTCCAGTCATAGTAGGGTTAATTCATGAATTAACCCTACCTTGGGAGGATCTGAATTAAAACCCACTTACTTAGGGGAGGATTGTTGATTACTTCCCTCTAGTTTTTTCAGCCCAAACTTTGCTGGGTAATCCCCAAACATAGATGAAACCTTCGGCAGCTTTATGATCAAATTGATCCTCGGCTCCGTAGGTAGCTAAATCGGGAGAATAGATAGAATTGACTGACTGACGACCGACCACTTTAGCGTTACCTTTAAACAGTTTCACTCGCACCGATCCCGTTACCTGTTCTTGGGTTTTGAGGATAAAAGCATCGATCGCTTCCTTTAAGGGACTGTACCACAATCCTTTATAAATTAACTGTCCGTAGGTATCTTCAATTCCCCGTTTATATTGGGTAACATCTCCAGTTAAAGTCAAACTTTCTAGGTCCCGGTGAGCGTCAATTAAAACTAATAAAGCCGGGGCCTCGTAAATTTCTCGGGATTTAATTCCCACTACCCGGTTTTCGATCATATCTAACCGACCAACACCGTGTTTACCCACTAGGTCATTTAATTGACTAATTAGCGTGACGGGAGCGAGATTTTCTCCGTTTAAACTGACGGGAATTCCCTGATTAAAACCAATATCGACGTATTCCGGCTCGTTGGGAGTATCGGCGATCGCTTTGGTCATTAAATAGATTTCTTCCGGGGGTTCCGTCATCGGATCTTCCAAGGGACCGGCTTCAATACTGCGCCCCAACAGGTTACGATCGATACTAAAGGGTGAGGATTTTTTCACGGGAGACTCAATCCCGAATTTTTCCCCGTAGGCGATGGTTTCTTCCCGGCTCATGCCCCATTCCCTGGCGGGAGCGAGAACTTTTAAGCTAGGATTGAGGGCCATAATGCCCACATCAAAACGCACCTGATCGTTACCTTTGCCGGTGCAGCCGTGAGAGACGGCATCGGCCCCGTATTTCTCGGCGGCCTCTACTAATAATTTAGCGATTAAAGGACGAGCCAGGGCGGTAGAAAGGGGATAACGATTTTCGTACAGGGCATTAGCTTGAATTGAGGGAAAAGCGTATTCTTTGACGAATTCTTCCTGGGCATTGACGACTAAGGATTCGATCGCTCCGCAGCGCAGAGCCTTTTCTTGAATTGGTCCCAATTCGTCTCCCTGTCCTAAATCGGCGGCTAGGGTAATCACTTCTTCTACTCCCCATTCCTGTTTGAGATAGGGAATACAGACGGAAGTATCGACTCCTCCGGAATAAGCTAAAACCACTCTCTTGGCGCGTCCCATAATTTTTTCACCTAAAAACGACTAATTGATTACTCTTTTAATTTTATTATATATCCTGGGGATTTGATGCTTCTTTTTTAATGCTTTTTTGTTTAGTTTTTGATGAAGAAAAGGAATAGGAAGTCACGAGCAAAGAGCCAAAACTAAACGGGCAACCAGCCGCTATTTACGTTTACTGGCAGGACGACGGGAGGATTTTTTCGGAGCGGTATTTTTGGGATTATCGTTAGTTTTATCTTTAAATATTGGAATAGTAAAATGAAACTGACTGCCGTTATTTTTGCCCTGGGATTCTGCCCAAATTTCGCCGCCCCAACCATTAACGATCTGACGACAGATAGCCAGTCCTAAACCGGTTCCCCCGGCACTGCGTCGCAGGGCCCCCTCCTCTTGGTAAAAGCGATCGAAAACCTGTTCTAAACGATTGGGTTCGATCCCACGTCCAGTGTCAGAAATGGTTACTTCTAGAGTTTTTGGCTTTCCCGAAGCGACTTCGATCGAGACATTTCCCTCGCGACCGGTAAACTTACAGGCATTATCGAGAAGTTTGGAAAGTAATTCCACTAACCACTCGCCATCGGCTAAAACAAAGGGCAGATTAGGGGGGACAAGATTGCTAATTTTTGGATTTTCGTTGTCGAGATTGCGGGAGTGAACGTGACTGATGGCTAATTCCACACATTCCGATAAGGATAAAGCTTCGGGATTCCAATTAACCCGGCCACTTTCTAACCTGGAAAGAGTTAAAAAATCTTGGATTAATTTACGCATTCGTTCCGCATCTTTCAGGGCAGTATCAAGCATAATTTGGCGCATTTCTGCTGGCATATCCGGTTCCGAGGCCAAACTTTCTAGACAGACTTGAATGGTGGAGAGGGGGGTGCGTAATTCGTGGCCGGTTATGGCGACTAAATTAGAACGAGTGCGATCGAGGGCGGCTAATTGTTCATTTAAATCCTGTAAATTAGCGTAGGCTTCTGCTTGAATGAGGGCGACTCCGATTTGAGTGGCCACCGCGTCCACAAGGGCGACATCCTCGCTTTTCCAAGTGGTGGTATAGGGTCCACAGTGATGCAGTTCCAACATTCCCAAGAGACGACTTTGGTAAAAAATCGGTACTAATAACCAGGAATAGATGGAACATTCCCGCACGAGATTTTGAATGGAATCGCCGGGGAGACGGGGATCGTGAATAGCGTCTTCGATTTTCAGGGATTCTCTCAATTCCAGCACTTCCTGAAAAAGAGGATTATTTTTCAGTGGCCATTTTTGTCCTTTGATGGAACTAATGCCGGAGTTTAAAAATTCGTGTTCGATGGTGGCGTTAATGTCGGCTTCCTTACAACGATAGACCACGCAGCGACAGACTCCCAATCCCTGCCCCAATTTCTGCACTGCCACCTGTAGGATAGCTTCCGGATCGAGGGAACGACGGATCGAGGCTGTCACCGAGTTGATCAGTCTTTCCTTGTGTTCTTTCGATGCCAAGGAACGATTGGCTTTCAGCAGTTTATACTGTCCGGCTTGCAAATAAGTGACCAATCGCTGGACAAAGGGATCTGGTTCCTCTTGATGATCCCTGTCCGTCAGTTCACAGATCAGGTATTCTTCTTGAGCGCGCCTAATTTTCTCCGCTAGTTCGGGACGATAATCGAGAATATGATTTAAAAGAATTTGGGCGGCCTGTTGACTCACATGGCGATCGCTCGTCCAAAGCCCCTCAAAACGGCGATTATTATCCATAGCTGCCCCATTTTCCCCCTTTGCTGTCAGATGGGTTCGTTCCCGACAGATTAAACAACTAGCATAATGGCCACCGATAACCACTAGATGCCATTCTTGGGCTAAACTGTCCTCTGGTTGAAAAGCGATCGTCTCGTAAATGTCGGAACTATGCTTAAAATCGGTTTCTGGGGCCGACAAAACATAAACTTGCCCGCTTTTGTGGGCAATGCGTCGATAGCGATGGGCCTCTTGACGATAAAAGCGCTCACGCTGAAAACTGGCAATCACTAACGGTTGATCGTCTTCCGCTAAAACCTGATCCTCCATGGCGTGGGATAGCGCGGTCAGGGATGCTTTGAAGTACATCTGCGATCGCCATTGGGGGAGTAACTGCAACAGTTCTGTTAAAACAGAAGTTGATCTGCTCATCGATGATCTGTTTCGAGTCGGGTGTAACTAGCAAGCGCGATAGAGGGAACTAGCAATTTCTCCCTTGACCCTATCCTACAGGCTCAAGGGGACAAGAGGTGAGATCGTGACGTCAAGAAATTTAAACCGAGTGATGCCAAAAGTGAGCGAAATTATTCTAGCTAACTAGACGTTGCTGAATAAATCTAAACCTTGTTGGGTAAGACTTTTAGACTTTTGGGAAATCAAAAAGTACCCGCCATTGGAGGGATCGGGGGGAAAATTTAGGGACTTTTTCCCTGAAAATTAGGTAATTTACCAGATGAAAATGGGTAAAACCCTACACCCTACACCCTACACCCTACACCCTACACCCTGCCCCCACGAGAAACTTTTTGCCGCAAACCCTAACTAGATGTAGGCGACTTTCATTGCCCAAAGGATCAGAGCAATAATACTACCGATAACGATAATAGACGAGATCGCCACTACTGCTGGTTTATCGGCCCCCTCGAATTTCATGATGCCACGATTTAAGTCTGACATTGCCCTTAACTCCTTTTCATGAGATGGATGTAGAAAGTATGAGACACTTTAGGATCATAAATTAGCGAACTCTCATCTATCCGTGTTATTAGAAATTGGTATCATTCGGCTGTCTTTAATCATTCTAGGCGTTCTTTTCGCCCTTGCCCTTTTCCTTGAGGCTATTTTAAGAATTGTCTTCGGGTTCGGTAATCCGCTTATTTACGAAGCTGATGCCGAAATTGGCTATCTTTTGGCTCCTAATCAACAAACGCGCCGTTTTTCCAATCTTATCGCCGTTAATCAGTATTCGATGCGGAGCGATCCGATTACACCTCAACGGCCCCCAGAGACGACGAGAATCATGTTAATCGGTGATTCGATCGCTAATGGCTCCTGGTGGACAGATCAAAAAGAGACCATTGCTGCTTTAATTGCCAAAAATTTAGGCCAAAATCTGACGGGTTCAGTGGAAGTTCTCAATGCTTCGGCTAATTCTTGGGGACCGCGCAATCAATCGGCCTATCTCCGACGTTTCGGCACCTTTGAATCCCAGGTGATTGTGTTATTAATGAACACCGATGATCTGTTCGCTTTAGCTCCTAGTTCGGCGGTGGTGGGACGAGAAATTAATTATCCCGCTCGCCGGCCGGCTTTAGCTTTAATCGAGTTGTACGATCGATATTTTAAGCGTTATCCTCCCCTACCACCGGTGCAAGAAGGAGGCGATCGAGTGGGCAATAATTTAACCGCTCTTGCCCAAATTCAAGCCCTTGCTCAGGCTAATCAAGCCCGTTTAATTATCGCTATTACCCCCCTCATTCGCGAAGCTCAAAAACAGGGGCGAGATTATGAATTAAAAGCCCGTCAAAGACTAGCGGATTTCACCAGCAACCAGCAGATTTTTTATCTAGATTTTCTGCCCATTTTTCAAGCCCATCCTACTCCTGATTCCCTCTATATCGATAATATTCATCTTAGTCGAGACGGTAACGAGTTAATTAGTCAAAAACTGACCGAGGCCATCAAAAATGTCTTTTAATTAGGATTTACTGAAAAAGTTTCTTGCTGGGAGCAGGATTCAGGGTTCAGGAGTCAGGGTGATAGGGATTTAGGGGTTTAGGGGTTTAGGGAAATTTCAGCCAAATGCTCCACTTCCCCACTTCCCCACTTCCCCACTTCCCCACTTCCCCACACCCCCACTTCCCTAACAACCATACCAAAGCTTTTCTATCTGCTTTGCCAGATCCGATAACTTGGAGCGATCGCTTGTATCCCTTAACAGGGTGACATGGCCTAATTTTCGACCGGGACGGGATTTTTTACCATACCAAAAAACCTGAGCGTCTGGAATTGCCGCTAAAACTGCTCTTTTTTCGCCATAATCGCCGTCACTATCCTCAAAACCCAATAAATTAACCATGACTGCCCCGGCAGATTTTAAATCCGTGGCTCCAAGGGGCAAATTAGCCACTGCTTGCAGTTGTAGGGCAAATTGCGAGGTAAGACAGGCAGAGAGGCTGTAATGACCCGAATTATGGGTACGGGGAGCGATTTCATTAATCAATACCTCTCCCTGGGAAGTGACAAATAATTCCATCCCGAAAACACCCACCGCCGACAAACTACTTAACAGATGATGGGCGATATGTTCGGTTTGAGCCTGTAATGATTGGTTAAGAGCGGCGGGAGCAATCACCCAGTGACAGACTTGCTCCTCTTGATGGGTTTCCACCACGGGATAGGTGACGATTTCCCCGGTTAATCCCCTAGCGGCAACGATGGCTAATTCGCGCTCGTAGGGAATATAAGCTTCTAACATCAAGTCAAGACGCTCTAATTGCCGCTTTTTGGCGTTTAATTCTTCAGGAGTGCGGATAATAAAGGTTCCTTGACCATCATAACCCTGTCGTCGCGCTTTCAGCACTAGCGGAAAAGGATAATTTTCTAGTTGGGATAAATTATCTATTGCCCAAAAATCAGGCACAGGCAACCCTAGGGAGCGTAAATAACATCTTTGCTCGTATTTATCCAATAGGGGGCGCAGATTTGCCAAACTAGGATAGAATTTCACTCCTGTGGCCGCTAATTCTTCTAGGGCATCTAAATTAACAAACTCATTTTCAAAAGTGATCAGATCACAATGTTGAGCTAGTTTTTTTGTGCCTTCCACGTCAGCTATTTCTGCGAAGACAACCCCGTCAGCTAAAGCAACGGCGGGATCGTCGGGGTTTGGTGTTTGTACAATTAGAGAAATGCCTAATTTCTTGGCTTCCTGTGCCATCATCCAAGCTAATTGTCCACCACCAATAACACCAACCCTTGTTTGCATCATTGATCACATCCTAAAGATTCCGGGGTAGAGACGCCGGTTTTTGAGTTGACACCCTCGGCTCTTTCACAGAGATTTTTGATTTGTTGAGCGTCAAGCACTGCAAAACTAAAATCAGCACCGTTGATGTTTACTCCCTCGAAAATGGTACGCAGCATGATCGCTTCGGCAAAAATGGCATCGCTTAAATCGGAATTTTTAAAGGTACTCAGATAGGCTAACCCATTGGTTAAGTCCGCTCCATGAAAGTTGCCTTCGATGATAGAGGCTCCGTTAAACACTGCCCCGCGCAAATCGGCAGAACTAAAGTTAGAATCTTGGAGATTAACGTTAGTAAATTGGGCAGATTGCAAATTTTGTCCCGAAAAATCCTTTCCTGTCAGATTCTGGTTTTCATAACTGGCATTGGCTCCTGTGACAGCAGCAGAACTGGCAGCTAAGGCATTGACAGGAGATAGGATAAATAGTAAGGCAAAAAAAGCGATCGCTAATCGAAAGATAGTCTTCATTGGCGGCAAATTCCATCAGTGGGCATTCTTGATTTTATAGCAGTAAGTCATCAGCCGTCAGCTTTCCGCTGGCCGCCAGAAATTGCCGGCACACAAACCTTTATAATGGCTGTCTAGGCTTATACTGCCATGCAATTTGGTCTAAACAAAAATATTTAAGCCACGGGCCCCCAGTTTTCAGCTAAATAAAGTAAAAGACAAAAGTTAATTCATTTTCTCTCTCCTGACTTCTATTTCTAAGGACAATTTCTGATTTATACAAGAGGTTTGATGGATACACCGCAACTTTTATTCAATGGTTTAGCCGTCGGCAGTATTATTGCTCTGGCTGCTGTTGGGTTAACCCTTACCTGTGGCATTTTGCGTCTGTCTAATTTTGCCCACGGCGATTTTATGACTTTGGGTGCTTACATAACTTGGGTGGTAAATGCTCAAGGGATTAATCTCTGGTTAGCGATGCTGGTGGGGGCAGCGGTGACAGCTATTGCCATGCTCATTGCCGAGAGATTATTATGGAAACCTATGCGCGATCGACGGGCTGATTCTACCACTTTAATTATTATTTCGATCGGTTTGGCTTTATTTCTTCGCAATGGTATTTTAATGATCTGGGGCGGTAGTAATCAACGCTACGATCTGCCTGTGATGACCGCTACAGAAATTTTTGGGATTAAAGTAGCTTTAGATCGCTTGTTAGTTATTGGTTTGGCAATTATAGTTATTATTGCCCTCCATTTGTTATTGCAAAAAACTAAGATCGGTAAGGCGATGCGCGCCGTAGCTGACAGCACCGATTTAGCTAGAGTAACCGGAATTAACGTCGAATGGGTTGTCTTCTGGACATGGATAATTACGGGAGTTTTAACTGCTTTAGCCGGAGCGATGTTCGGGTTAATTACTGGGGGAGTGCGTCCCAATATGGGCTGGTTTTTAATCTTACCAATGTTTGCCGCCGTGATTTTAGGTGGTATTGGTAATCCCTACGGAGCGATTGCTGGGGCTTTAATTATTGGTGTTGCCCAAGAAATTAGTGTTCCCTTAATTGGTTCTGATTATAAATTAGCCGTGGCTTTATTAATTATGATCTTGCTGTTATTATTCCGTCCCCAAGGTTTATTTAAAGGCACGGTTTAACAGTTATCAGTTATCAGTTATCAGTTATCAGTTATCAGTTATCAGTTATCAGATGTAAGTTTTAAGTTTGAAGTTTTAAGTTATTTATAGCGCTTTTCACGTTACTGAGGTATCGACAAGTTTTGCCAACAAAGGACTTAAGCCCCTTGCCCATGCCTCATTCTGATGAAAACTGCTATATTTACTGATTACTATTTACTGTTTACTGATTACTGTTTACTGATTACTGTTTACTGATTACTGAAAAGCCCAATCTTTAATCCTGAATATATTCTTCCCCGGTGATTAAAGCGTATTCAGCGCGGGTGAATTCTCGACCTAAATAAGCTGCATGATCGAACATAGTAATCAGTTATCAGTTATCAGATGTAAGTTTGAAGTTTGAAGTTTTAAGTTTTAAGTTTTAAGTTATTTATAGGGCTTTTCACGTTCCTGAGGTATCGACAAGTTTTGCCAACAAAGGACTTAAGCCCCTTGCCCATGCCTCATCCTGAGGAAAACTGCTATATTTACTGATTACTATTTACTGTTTACTGATTACTGTTTACTGATTACTGAAAAGCCCAATCTTTAATCCTGAATATATTCTTCCCCGGTGATTAAAGCGTATTCAGCGCGGGTGAATTCTCGACCTAAATAAGCTGCATGATCGAACATAGTAATGGGACAAGGTTGGGTTTCTTCGATCACTTTGACGGCTAATTCTTTGGCAGTCCTGGCGGTGTAAATAGTCTCAGGATTGCGATCAAGTTTTTGCCTAACACCGATAACTTTTCCCGTTTCTGGATCGACGGCTAAACCTTTTTCGTTAATAATATTGCTGTAATGTTTGGCACAGATTAACCCAGCTTCTCGGTCGAGATAAATAATAAAATATCCTGCGGGATCGAGAGCGATCGGACGTTTGGAAAGTTGATGATCAATAGCTGTGATTTGGGATTTTAATTCGCTCATTTTTTTGACAAAATCACTTAAATATGTAGATGAAAGCAAGAGCAAATTATATCACATACCATCATCCTTTTTCTAGAGCATTTTGTAGATATAGGCCGTATTTTCTGTGAGCAAATCTGACCTACTGAGCAATAATACTAAATCCTGTTTAAAAAGTATAGGAGCGCGGGGAGCGCTGGAGGAGGGAGAAACAATCCATAACCTGAGAGTTAATCGGACTATTAATACTAAATCCGTTGAGTATAGGCTACATATCAGGACAGGCAAAGGGCAAGAGGCAAGAGGCAAAAGGGGGAATAAATAATCAGTCTTTAATAACCGGATTTAGTCTAAAAACGGATTTGGTATCATACCAGCTGCAATGTGGGGGCGCAAAGCTCGCGCCCATAATGTATGGTCGAAAAATAACAGGCTGATGGCTGAGAGCTTAACCCTATAAATTTTCTTCTACCAAAGCCTCAACCCGTCCTGTTTTGACCGCTTCCACCAAAGCGGCGTGATCTCGTTCTGTCTGCTCGGCATAAGCGATCGCAAATTCGCCCAGGGCTAGATCGAACTGATCTCCTTTCCCCAAATAACCGCTAATAGTGGCCGCGTCTCCAGATTTAGCGTGGGCGCGGGCTAAGGTCCAGCCACAGAACTCGGCGTAGCGTTGCAGTTGGACGGCCGATACTCCCTCAATCGGTAGGGAAAACTTCATATCCCGCAGTTGCCGTAAATAGAAGTCGTTGCCCCCTCTTCCCCGGGTCCAGCCTAAAAATATGTCGCTAGAGGATTGCATCAATCTCTGGCCTGTAACTACCCGTTGTCCCTGATTTTCATACTGGCTCTTGGCGGTATAGGGTTCCAGAACCGAAGGGCAAGCCTCCTTAACTTGTAGGATGAGGGGATGGTTATCTTCCGAGAACAATAGGGCGATATAACATCTGGTGCCGACACTGCCAATGCCCACCACTTTCAGGGCAAAGTCCTCTAACTGGTAGCGATCGAACAGGACCCGGCGTTCCTCTGGCAGGGATTGGCGATAATCTTCCAGACCCTCGCGCACGAGAGTCTCCCAATCCGGTTCGTTGACATGGTAGAGAATGGGCGGCTGATCGACAAAGCGATTGCGTCCCCCGCTTTGGGTGACGATCTTGGGGTAGAGATGTTCGATGATGCGCTCGCGGGCCTTTGTCATCATCTGTTCCCGTATCTTGCGCGTCTTTTCGTCGGGAGCCATCTCGATCACCTGTTCTACTCCTATGCGCGTGTACCATACCTCTAAGGGACTGAGGCGAGAATATTCCCGCAGGTGTTCCCGATAGGAACGAGCGCAATCGATCGCCGCTGCCTTCGATTCTCGATCGGATAGATCGCTATCCCTGCCGGCGATGACAAAGCTGACCACTAGACGCTTGAGATCCCATTCCCAAGGTGCGGGCAGGGTTTCGTCGAAATCGTTAATATCGAAGACTAAATTGCGTTCGGGGGTGGCAAAAAATCCGAAGTTCAAGAGGTGGCAATCCCCGCAGGCCTGCACGATAATGTCGGTTTTGGGAGTGGTGGCCAGATCGTAGGCCATCAAAGCAGCGGAACCGCGCAGGAAGGTAAAGGGACTCCGCAACATCCGTCCGTAGCGGATAGGAATCAATTCCTGTAATCGCCCTCGATTTGATGCTTCGATGATCTCGATCGGCTCTCGACCAGCTGCGGGGGGTTGCCAGATAGCGTGGCGAGAACGCGGCAATCGCTCCCGGAGGGATTTACCGATCTGGATGCGTTCCTCCCGTGAACGGAATCGAGCTTGAGAGGGTGACCGGATAGGGGTTTCTATTTGGTGGTTCATAACGACTTTTTCCCCTGAATGAGATTACATCCCTTGCTGTTAGATGACTAAATGAATACAAGCAATAGGAAATAGATAAGTCAAGACTGATGGTTCCCCTTCTTGGATAACTTTCTAACATTTCCTCCTGTAGAGATAGCTTCTGATGCTCGGTTCAACAATTAATCTTCACTCGCCTCTTATCCGGGGAAGCTCAACATTATCGATGATACATTTTTTTCTGGAATGGCTATCTCTTAAATTTGCTTAACTTTTAGCCCAATGGCAGCCCTACTATTTCGATTATATCTTGCTCAAAAATTGCTAGCGGAATGCTCGTAACAAAATTTTATCTAATGGTCAGCCTTCAGCCAGGGGCTAAAATCTCGCTCTTTTGTCGGGAAAAGGGGTGCCTATTTCAGGTTAAAGGTGAAAATTTCCCCCTTGCCCGACTTCTGTAAGAAGTTTTCTGTTGATTTTTTTGGGTGATGATTTGGTAGTATTAGTTTAGGTCTGTGAACCGAGAATTTCCCCCTAGATTGTCTAGAAATGAGCGGTGAAAGTGTCAGTCTTGAGCAGGGGATGATGGGGGTGGGTTACGATGATGAAACGCCTCGATCGCTTCCTCTAGAGTTGGATAAATACGTTCGGTCGAGATCGTCTCGGATAGGTCTCCTTTTTTTAATTGGTGATATAAATGTTGCTTCACCCGCGCCATGGCAAAAGTAATACCACTACCGATTAATTCTCGATTTGACATACTCCCACCGTCAAGCTAGGCTGTGACGGGGGATTCTTGACCTATCACTATCGGAAATTCCTTGTTCAACGAGACAACTTAGATTCTCAATGTCTCCATTAAGAATCCAGAGGCCGGACTCTCCCCCCCCTTGCCCCCCCGCCCCCCCTTATTAAGCTATCCATTAGTCAGATCTTTCTTAACAAAAAGAGAAGAAACTTAAAAAAAAGGGAAACGATTGATAGGTATAGTTTTGAAAGAAGGAATTAAGGTGGAGGTAAGCAAAAAAATGGAGAAATGGGCA
>NZ_JAPZSZ010000219.1:0-3331 GCF_027532095.1 Microcystis sp. LE19-195.1E | reverse complement strand
TTGCGGGGATCGGGGGGAAAATTCAGGTACTTTTTCCCTGAAAATTAGGTAATTGACTACCTCAAAATCGGTAAAACCCCACACCCCACACCCCACACCCCACACCCTGCCCCCAGGAAAAGCTTTTTCAGCAAACCCTAGTTATTGTCTCTTTCTGGATGAAAATCTTTAATCACCGTCGGTATTGCTGTTAAAATTTTCTCAACGATATCAGCAGGTCTATCTAGGTCAGAAACAACAATCCGAAGATCTGCTTCTGCATAAAGTCCTCGTCTTTGTTCTAATAATAATTCCAGTTTACTTTCTAAATCAGTGGACTGAAGCAAGGGACGAGAGGTATCTTTTTTTAAACGTTTAACCAAGACTTCGAGAGGAACATCTAACCAAATCATTAAACCGTGACGAAGATAACTCCAATTCATCGGTTTTAAAACCATCCCTCCCCCGGTGGCAATCACAGTTTTAGTCAGAGAGGATAATTCGGCCAAAACTTGGGTTTCTAACTCCCGAAAAGTCGCTTCTCCCTCGTCGGCAAAAATTTCCCTGATTTTCTTTCCCGCGACCCTTTCTATTAATATATCTGTATCAAAAAAACGATATTGTAACCGTCGGGAAAGCAACTCTCCCAGGGTGGATTTGCCAGATCCCATCATTCCTAGCAAAAAAACACTTAATCCCCGTAAGGAGTTAAAATCCGTTGAATTGTCCATATGTAGTCCTCGCTACTCAGGGATGATTTTTTGATAAGCATTTAGGAGTAAAAACCCGCAGATGGAATCAGAAAATCTTCTCAGAACCCCCATTGACACCGACATCGTGTCAGAATCTGGATAACCATGATACCATCTTGGTAATTAATCGACAAAATCAGCTTGATTAATCTAATCAAGTGGTGTGGGGAGTGTGAACACAGGAGTCTAAAATTCATGTCCAATCAACCAGCAAACTTTCCGGGTAACAGAAATCAACTCAAACCGATTAAAGTCGGGGTTATCGGGGTCGGTAACATGGGACAACACCATAGTCGCATCCTGAGTTTATTAAAAGACGTGGAATTCGTCGGGGTGGCCGATGTCAACGTCGAAAAGGGACTGGAAACTGCCAGTAAATACCGAGTCCGTTTTTTTGAAAATTATTTAGATCTCTTACCTAGGGTAGATGCGGTTTGTATCGCTGTCCCCACGCGGTTACACCATCGAGTCGGGATGGACTGTCTGCAAGGGGGAGTACATACCTTGATCGAGAAACCGATCGCCGCTAGTATTAGTGAAGCGGAATCTTTAGTCAATGCGGCAGCCGATCATGATTGTATTCTGCAAGTGGGTCATATCGAGCGTTTTAATCCCGCTTTCCAAGAGTTATCGAAGGTCTTGAAAACCGAGGAAATTTTAGCGATTGAATCCCATCGCATGAGTCCCTATTCCCAACGCGCTAATGATGTGTCGGTGGTGTTAGATTTAATGATCCACGATATAGATTTAATTTTAGAATTAGTCTCCGCTCCCGTGGTGAAATTAACCGCTAGTGGTAGTCGCGCTGCCACTGATTCCGGTTATCTCGATTATGTCACTGCAACCCTTGGTTTTAGTAATGGAGTAGTGGCTAATTTAACCGCTAGTAAGGTGACTCATCGCAAGATTCGCCGTTTAGCGGCCCACTGTAAAAATTCTCTCACGGAAGCGGATTTTCTCAACAATGAAATCCTCATTCACCGGCAAACCACCGCTAACTATAGCACCGATTACGGTCAAGTTCTCTACCGTCAAGATGGTTTAATTGAAAAAGTTTATACCAGCAATATTGAACCTCTACACGCGGAATTAGAACATTTTGTTCATTGTGTGCGCGGTGGGGACCAACCTTCTGTCGGTGGGGAACAAGCTTTAAAAGCTTTACGATTAGCTAGTTTAATCGAACAAATTGCCCTTGATGGTCGCGTTTGGCAACAATCGGACTGGAATTATCAATATCTTAATTCTCCCGTGATTACTGCTTCTTGATTGTTTTCACCCCGATTCTTTAAGTGAGAGAATTGGGGTGAGGAAACAAAATTAGTTATTTTGAGAACTTTCCCAACATTTTTCTGAGGATTTTTTTCCACACCATTGACTTTCACAGGGAACTCCATCACCGTCTCCATCCATTTTGACATTGGGGCAATTTCTCAAGAAAAAAGTCGCTTCTGCACAGGAGGTCATCTGGGAACAGTGAGTTCTACCATCGCACCGAAACTGTGGAGAAGGACTAGGTTTTTTCTGGGGAGTGGGACGATTATTGTTGTTAGCTACGGCTAAATTATTGAGGGTTTGATTGCCAGAAATTGGTGATTTTATTGATATTTGTTCGCTCAGAAAACCCAGAATTAAAATAACAATTACTTTTTTCATAAAATGCTTGCCTGATTCTCTGCTCTTATCATAGTACCAAATAGGATACAGGATAATAAATCAGAGTTATTCCCAGGTAAACGTTTGGGGGGGGTCAAGCAGCCAGTGGCACTGACTCTTCCGATTATTTGTTAGTATATGCAGAAAAACACCATGAAAATTAGCCCTAATGGACAAATCACTATTCCCCCTGATATTCAAGAAAAGCTTGGGTTGTTACCCGGTACAGAAATCCAGCTGGAAGTGATTGGGGATATCTTGCAAATTCGCAAGCCTAGAACCCTAAGCCGGGGAAAGCAACTGATTGCCGCTATCCGTGGCAAAGCAACTAGCCGTCTAACAACCAACGACATCATGCAAGCGACCCGTGATACTAAATCTGGTTATTAAAGACTGATTATTTATTACCCCTTTTGCCTCTTGCCTCTTGCATGAGTGCCTGTCTTCATAAGTAGCCTATACTCAACAGATTTAGTATAACAGGTTCTCTAATGACTCTAATAACTAAATCAGGCTTGAGTCTTCTTAGTTGAGTCCCATAGAGAGGATCAACATTTTCATCTAAGAGATATTTCAGACTCATTTACTTGTTTGACTGCTTTTCTTTGTTGCCTTAACTTTCTCAATTTTTCCGCCACAGGAGGAGGATTTTGTTTTTGTATTTCTCTCATTCTTTCTCCATGTTCAATCCATTCGGTTAAATAATTGGTTATTTTTTCTTGCTCATGCAAATAGTACAGAATTGTTGCATAAACTTGTTCTAAGCTCAAAGATGAATAAGTTTTAGCAATTTCTTCAGGTGTTTTAAGTAGGGAGGCACAATTATTTGTAGGATGGGTTAGCGGTAGCGTAACATGAGCGGGCGTTGGGTTTCATGCTTCAACCCAACCTTGTATATTGAGAGAAGTGGTAGACCGTCCCAACCTTGGTCAGAAAAGACCGCT
>NZ_JAPZSZ010000286.1:0-2580 GCF_027532095.1 Microcystis sp. LE19-195.1E | reverse complement strand
TTCTTGGGCTGCCCATTTCTCCATTTTTTTGCTTACCTCCACCTTAATTCCTTCTTTCAAAACTATACCTATCAATCGTTTCCCTTTTTTTTAAGTTTCTTCTCTTTTTGTTAAGAAAGATCCGACTAATGGATAGCTTATTAAGGGGGGCAGGGGGGATCGAACCTAAAATCCATTTTTAATTTAATTATAACCAGCTACTTAACACTATCAGGAGAGGCAAAAGGCAAAGGGGAATAAATAATCAGTTTTTAATAACCGGATTTGGTATTACTGAGACTGCGAATGTATGAAAACGCATCAATTGGGCAAAAGCTCAACGATGCGTTTTTAAGCTCCAAAAACCGCTATATTTGTAACCCAAAACAAATTAATTCTGATTAGAGTCAGTGGCTGCGGCCATTTGCATTCTCTGCACCAGATTATCGAGGGCTAATTCTAGATGTAAACCGGCATCTACGGCGGTCCAACCCTGTTCGGTTAGGTGTCGCCATTCAAAGTGTAGGTGCGGACCGGTAGAAAGTCCCGTACTACCCACGCGACCGATAACCGCTCCCTGTTCCACCCATTCTCCCGGTTTGACGGTAATTTCCGAAAGGTGTGCATAACGAGATTCTTGAGTACCATCGAGGTGACGTAAAATCACCGTTAATCCGTAACCTCCTAACCAGTCGGCGGTGGCCACTTCCCCCGCGTAGGCGGCTAATACAGGCGTTCCCATCGGTGCGCCTAAATCAGTACCCGCGTGCATGGCCCGATTCCCGCTGACCGGATGATTTCGCCACCCGAAAACCGAGGTAATTTGGGCGGGAAGGGCGAGGGGAAAGAGTAAATCGGTGCGTTGAGTTTGGTTAGAATCCGTGGGACTTAAACGGGTGGCCCGCTCATAGGTGGTCGCTTCGCTGATGGCCTCCACTTCTGCGCGAGTCACCGGGGCCAAAGCCAATTTTACGCCATTCCATTCCGGGGGATTGAGGGCTACCACCTGACTGGCAATCACCGTCGGGGCGGCCAGACGTACCGGGGAGCTAGAAGCCACGAGAGTGGGGGCATAACGACGCAGGGAATTATTAGCGATAACCGGCTGATTTCGGGGCTGCCGTCCTACCCGCACGGCTGGATTAGGATTGAGACGTACCCGGGCCAGATTAACCGGGGGTAAGGGTTTGGCCACAGTGCTGACCGGCTGACGACGGGGGGACCGGGCCGCCAGATTACAGCTACCTCCTACCAGTTGACCATTTTGGGCGATGGTTTGGCAACCACTGCGGCGCTCGGTGACAACAACGGAACTGGGGGGGTTAAAGTTTCTGGTATCGATAAAGTTATTTTTACCGCCGGCCCGGGGGGCAAGGGTAGGCATATCGGTTTGATGGTTTTCGGGGATAGCCAGACGGGGGGCGGGATTAGTATTTTCTTTGATAACGGGGGCTTTCAGAGTCGGGGCGGCATTTTCCACTACCGGGGTTTCGCTGCCAGTTTCGGAATTAGCGATCGCATTGGGAGCAAGAGTGAGCAGACCGCTGATCACTAAACCGAGACCACTGCATAAACTCAGCTTCTTTTTTAAGGATTTTCCGAGAAAAAGTTTCAATATCACCGATGAAGGATACATAGGGCGGCCTCACTTCTCACAGTTTAGTCAAAAAAATATTTAGACTCAATTATAGCCGAGACTGACCCTACCCGCCGGTAGATAGATTTCGCTACTGGCATTGTCCGAGGTGAGTTTAACTTTTAATTCCCCTCGATCGCTTACCCCCGTTATTATGCCCTGATAGCCCTCAAAAACTATCTTTTGCCCCAAATTGGCAAAAAGTCCCAAATAGGAGGCTAATAAGGCTTTAATGCCGTGATTACAGTAATATTCATAGCCGTATAGGATAGCATCGCTGATGACATCGGTTAATTGAGCGATCGAGGTGATTTTATTGCCGGCCAAAGCTTGTAAATTAATACCTGTGGGGGGGACGGGATTAGCCCAATTGATGCCCACTCCGATGACTGCTTGCGGGATGTTTTGGCCCTGAATACGGGTTTCTAGGTTAATTCCCCCTAGTTTGCGCCCTAATAATACCAAATCGTTCGGCCATTTGATTTTAACGGGTATTTCTTGACAATTCAGCTGATGAGCGATGCCCCAAACTGTAGCGAGAACGAGATGGGCAGATTTATCCACCTCTAAATCAAGATTTAACGCCAAAGATAAATATAATCCTCCCGGTTCAGAAATCCATTCCCGTCCCCATTGTCCCCTCCCGGCACTTTGTTGACGAGCAGTTACCAGAAAAGGCGGATTTTCCCCCGATTCTAATAATTGCCAAGCTTGAGTATTAGTGGAAGGTAATAGTTCAAAGTGATGGATTTTGGGCATAAATGGGAAGTGGGGAGTATTTTCAGTGATCAGTAAACAGTAATCAGTGACCTGATACTAAATCCGTTGAGTATAGGCTAAATATCAGGAGAGGCACTCCTGCAAGTGGAGTGACTCTTAAATGATTACAGATGTGTCAGCAGCTGCGTGTAAGCATCCCACCGAAAAACTAATGCGCGGGGGGTTTGGGGGCGGCGCCACGCCCC
>NZ_JAPZSZ010000140.1:0-2619 GCF_027532095.1 Microcystis sp. LE19-195.1E | reverse complement strand
CCAATCGGTCAACATTGAAGAAGTTTGAGCGTAGCCTACTCTTTCTTGCTTTTCGTACCAAGCTTGTGTTCGTTCGTGGAGAGCTTTGTTGTAAACTAATCTTACACAGCCCAAAGTGCGCCGCAATAGCGACTCTTGTTCTGCTGTGGGGTAAAATCGAAACGAATAGGCTTTCTCCATATCTCACATTCTAGCATATATCGTGTAAATGCGCTACTATTTCATAGTAAAGCCGTCCTTTGAGAACGGGGTTTCAGAGCCAAAATTGGCGATGACACTTTAGAACCAGTGATTTTTTCTCCTAAACCCAAGTTTTTCTGCTGGCAATTCCTTATTATCTATGTCCTTGACTATGCCTCAGTCTGCCGAGTCCTCCACGGGTGAGGATTTACCCCTAGCTATCTCACCCAGTAACGAGCAGTTAGAGAATATTAATAGCTATTTAAACCTGATTTTGGCAGCTTTAGTCTCTCTAGCTAATTTAGACTCCGAGTCTATCACCCAAGCAGCCCAAGAATTAGCCTTAGATCTGGATACAAGCGATCGCCTAGTTGCCCACTACTGGCAACCCCAGTCAAACCTCTCCCTAGCGGACATCCGTTCTCTAGTTCTCCTCCTCTGTCATCTAGCCCAAAAAAAGCAAGAGTTAATCCGTCGCGCCGTAATTCTCTTGGAACAAGTGGGAACTCAAGGACAAGAACCGGTCAAAACCACGCTTTTGGGCAATTATATTGATAATTTTCGCTTAAAATACCCAGAAATATCGGAAAATAATCTCAGTGATTCTAGCCTAATTTCCCTAGCCTGGAAATTATTAATCGATTTATTGTTCTACAGCAGCCCCCGCAGTCATCTCCTTCTCTGGCACACCCTTTTGGCAAGTAAAAAGTAAAAAGGCTATCAGTTATCAGTTATCAGTTATCAGTTTTCAGGTTTCAGTTTTCAGTTCACCGATTACTGTTTACTGTTTACTGGACGGCTACGCCGTGCCTTTGGCAACACTGAAAAAAAGCTTCCCAGTTCATAATTCATAATTCATAATTCATAATTCATAATTTATAATTCCCACCGATAACTAAAAATGAGTAATCTAATTCGCAAATATACACCCCCCACCTGTACCCTAGAAATTTGGGGAAATAGTTCGCCTCTGGCGGTTTGGTTAGGTAAAAATGTCTTAAACGATGCCCACTTTCAATTGCGTTTTGATGATCCTAGATTGAGTGAGGAAAAACAGGTGACGATCAAAGGCGATCGCACACAATTACAACTCCTAGGGGAAATTGTTGCTAATTATGTGCAGAATTTACTCTCTAGTCCCGTTTCTACCCTCTCTTTCGTGGCTAGTGGTTCCCCCGAAAGCCATCTCCCCTCCTTACCCTCTCTCCGTTGTCAGGGACTTCTGCAGCATCAATTATTTTTGGGTTCCCTGCTAACCGATCAGGATAAACAGGAGATCGAATTAACCACATCGCAATTATTCGATCTAGCCAATGCTTTAGGGGAATATAACCATGAAAGCCCCCTAATACCCCCATTAATTCGCCAGAAAACTCGAAAAAATGCCCTGATGTGGACGGGATTAATCGCCTCAGCCCTAATAACTATCGGGGGAATAGCGATCGCATTTTATCAACAGCAACAAGTGGCCAACAATGATTTAACCACTGATCCCAATAGTGCCAAGATTCCCCAACCCTTGCCAACGCTGCCTTTACCCCCCACGGGAACGGCCGCCCCAAACCCGCAGTTACCGGCAAATTTGGGCAATAAAACCCCTTTACCGCCACCGCCACCCGTGGGAACCGTTCCAGCCCCAGTTCGCCCCTCTAGCGTCCCCCTAGTGATTCCGCCGTCCACTTTACCGCCGCCACCAGTCACAGGTTCGCGTCCAGGCGGCACGGCGATCGTAATTGAACCGAATAATGAGAAAATCCCGATTACTGCCCCCCCCGTCACTGGCGATCAGGGTACAAATGCACTGGTAAATGTTCCCCCCACCACGATGAATCCGACTCCAGCACCGCCAAAATTGCCCAATTTACCGACTCTAAGCCCTGTTAACCCCGAAAATGTCAATTTAGACCCCAAACCGCCCACAAGCACTGCTAAAGCCCCAGAGACGAACTTACTAGATACCATTCCCCAAGTGGCAGAAACCAGAGAATATTTTCAATCCCGTTGGCAACCGCCGGAAAGTCTCAAGCATACTCTAGAGTACCGTTTGGTCTTAAATCAGGATGGTTCCCTAAAACAGATTATTCCCCTGGGACAGGCGGCGAAAATCTATCTCGATCGCACTAATATGCCCCTGCTTAATCAACCTTTTGTTTCTCCCCTCGATATCCCTGGTAATCCCCAATTGCGTCTAGTTCTTGGTTCTGATGGTACGGTGCGGACTTTTATGGAACAGTAATAGGCTGTAAGCTGCTCGCGCGTTTAAATTGCCTGTTGAGACGAGGCAAGAGGCAATTTAAATAGGGTCTGCTGAAAAAGTTTTTCCTGGGGGTAGGAGTCGGTCGTCGGTCGTCAGTAGCCGGTCGTTTCAGGCTTTGTTGCCCTTGTTTTTTGTACCAAGCGATGTACCACAAGAAGGATAATGCAAGGTTTTTGAAAGTC
>NZ_JAPZSZ010000292.1:0-2020 GCF_027532095.1 Microcystis sp. LE19-195.1E | reverse complement strand
CTCTGCTCTTTCTTCTTCTTTAAGAGCTTTTTGTAAGTTTTTCTTTTCTTCTAAGTCTAGGAAATCTTTGGCTGGCATAAGTAGGATTTTTCTAAAATTACTATTTCTATTTTAGGTGGTTTAAGTGCGTTTTAGCTTAGAGCGGATAGGGTAATCAACCGCTTTAAAAACCCATGTAGTCTAACCACTACGCTATCTGCACCTTGACAATTAAAGATATGGGGTTCTACTCAATAGTTCTAGTTTCCCCCTGCTCGTGATGTAAAATCTTTACAGGAAATAGACAAAGCAGTATTTGAAGCTAACGTTTCAATTCAAGCAAACTTTGTACCCCCCCCTGGCCCCCCCCCACGGCGGGGGGGGGCCAGGGGGACTATCGTAGGGCATACGAAAAGTAACGCGCAAGCGTGAGAACCACCTCTGGGTTGGATAACGCAAGGCATCTAATTTAAGTGGACTCGTTGAACTAAGAATCCCGAAGCGCTTAGTGCGACGGGAGTGTCAAATAACTTCAAATTTTCGTGAGTGTTCACTTATCAGTGTTCACTTATCAGTTATCAGTTATCAGTGATCAGACTTGAGTTTACCGATCTCCCCACTTCCCCACTTCCCCAATTCATAATTCATAACTAACGAATGGGTTTAGCTAAATCACCGATTTTAAAACCATTACCGGTAATGATGCGACCGACGCTAGATTGACCATCAGCTTCGACAATTTCGAGAGTGCCAATCGGTTGAGTAATCTGACGGATAACCTTACCCGTTTGCGGATCCTTGACCGTTTGAGTCGTCCGTTCGATGGAAATGCGTAAACCGACACGATAGCCTTCTCCCGTACCTTTATTGAGAATTACCTGATTTCCCGCCACGGCAGCCACTAAAGCGGTGACAGTCGGTAGCGAGCGAGGTGTAGCGGCGATTTGGTCGGCTTTATCATTGAGATTATCCACCACCTGCGCCACTGCCTTATCGGTGGCAATACTGAGTAATTTCCCTTCGTTGGAGGTTTGGGAACCACCCCCAACCCCTAAAACCACGGTGGAACCATCGGATTGATTGGCAGTACCATCTCCCTGAGCGGTGGTAATAATTTCGGCCGTGGTGGTATTAATTGCCCGGACATTTAACTTGACAAAAGCATCGGTTTCTGTCTTGGCGGTGCTAAAAATAATAAACGAGCCACCAGATTGTTTTTTTTGTAAATCGAATTGGGTAATCGAACCGATAATCACCACATCTACCCCCAAAATTTGCCCGATTTGAGCGGCGGTAGCGGCATCTACCCGTCCCGAAGCCCCCAAATTCTGTTCTCTGAGGACAGCATCAATGCGACTGCGCTCAATGACTGTATAGCGACCACTTTCCACCAATTTATTGACGAGAATATCGCTGACACCACTGGCTCCACCATTGAGAAATGTTAACCACTGGGGATTACTGAGACCGCTATAATCGAAGTCTAAAACCGCTACTCGCACCTTTTCGCTTTTTTGGGCTAAGAGTAACGGTAAATTGTTAGAGATAGCTTGGGAGAAAGCCGGTGCGTTGAAGCTAAAACCCAAACTAGAAGCGACTCCCACAAGGGTAATCAAGACAGAAAAACCACGGATACTATCTCGATCGAACATGATAAGGGGTTCTCCAGTCAAATAGAATATAGATCATCGAAAATTTGGGTCTGAAACCCCGTCGTTCTACGACGGCTTTACTGTTAAATATTAGCACATTTACGAAATATATGCTAGTGTGAAAGGACATGGAAAAAGCCTATTCGTTTCGATTTTACCCCACACCCGAACAAGAGTCGCTATTGCGGCGCACTTTGGGCTGTGTAAGATTAGTTTACAATAAAGCTCTCCATCTCAGAACACAAGCTTGGTACGAAAGACAAGAAAGAGTAGGATATACTGAAACTTCTTCAATGTTGACCGATTGGAAAAAGCAAGAAGAATTAGACTTTCTCAATGAAGTAAGCTGTGTACCCTTACAACAAGGGTTAAGACACCTACAAACAGCT
>NZ_JAPZSZ010000066.1:0-66861 GCF_027532095.1 Microcystis sp. LE19-195.1E | reverse complement strand
CAAAATCCTCCAGTGTTTTTACCAAGAGTTGTCAAACAATCCGAAACTGGTTTGGAGAAATAATTAGTTATTTCGAGCGAAGGACAACGAATGGGGTGGTCGAGGGAATCAACAATAAACTTAAACTAATAAAACGGAGAGCCTATGGCTTTAGAAACTTTCGGAATTTTTGGGTTAGAAGTATGTTGTCTTGGCATCTTGTCTGTTGATTTAGCATAAAGGGTAACGAAGAGCCACAGGGATTTTCCGAGATAGAAGAGCGATAAGATTTTTATTCACCTATGATAAACCTATGGCCTAAAATAATCATAAGGAGACAACATCACTCAATTTAAACTACTGACAGGAGAAGGAAAAGTCGGGACATACGGCGACTTGTTAAAATTAGGTAGTAGAGGAGATAACTTAACCCCTCATCATCTACCATCCAATGCGTATATGAAAGCGAAAATCAAAGGTTACACAACTAATCAAGGAATTGCTATCATGATGGAACACTTATCCCCTGGAAAAGGAGGTCGTCATCGTCAAACCTTATCTTATGGTAAAATTCCAGACTTAACCCTTTCCCCTCGACAAACCTTAGCACAAGAAGTTTGGGATATTCGCTCAATTTATCTAGGTCAAGGATTATATAATGCAGATATTAGAAAGGGATTACAAGAACTCATTCAACTTAATAAAACTACCTGGTCAACCTTTTTTGATTAAGGAGCAACAACCCCATGAATTTAATAAAAATCCTACAAGAGAATCGCTTAATGAAAACATCCCAAGAAATTAACTTATTTGAGGAAACATTAGAAAAACTTACCAAATATCCTGATGATAAACATTTAAAAGACTTACATCTTATCCTAGATGATAACTGTGAACATCCTGAAATTATGTTTAGTTTATTGCATTTTTTAGAAGATTTTGAAACCCAACAACAAATACAAGCTTTTATTGAAGTGATTCCTCAATTAATGATAACTGCACCAGAATGGACAAAAATCATTCACTATCGAATGATTAATGATGAATCTGCTGTTAAAATTTATCAGAATAGTCTGGAATTAGCCAATCAAAAAACACCTCATTTTTTGTATCAACTTTTACTAGAAAGCGTCAAAAATTATATTAATTCATCCTCGGAGGTCATCTTAACCTAAATTTTTGTATGACTTATAGAAATTAAAATGATATTTTGGTATCTGTAATCCCTTAAAAAATGTCGCTTTTTCTGGCATTTGTTCAACCTTGATTAATTTAATTTGAGACTCAGCGACTTCCCCCAACCCCCCAAAAGCTTGGATTGAGTAATAAAATCAAAAGTAAACGCCAATTTTAAAAGAGAGTTTCCCCTTAAAAATCCCAACCTATATCTTGAGCAGTTAAACCCTCGACACTGTGGCCATCTTCTCCTTGAGACATGAGGTAACGTTCAATTAAAGGCAAACCCCTGTGTTTGTCAAGCAGGGAGTGGGAAGCGGGAAGTGGGAAGCGGGAAGTGGGGGGAACAAATAAAATAATCTCCCGTCTCCGAGTCCCCTGACGACCGACTGC
This sequence comes from Microcystis sp. LE19-195.1E, assembly GCF_027532095.1. Taxonomy (NCBI): domain Bacteria; kingdom Bacillati; phylum Cyanobacteriota; class Cyanophyceae; order Chroococcales; family Microcystaceae; genus Microcystis; species Microcystis sp. LE19-195.1E. The sequence goes on along the minus strand of NZ_JAPZSZ010000066.1, from coordinate 65,313 downwards.
TGAGGGCTGATAGCGAAAATAACTGATCTGATCCCCTAGCGTGATAAGCTGAGTATTGGCTAATTTTACAAAAAATTAAGACTTTCCCCTTGTGGGAGTTATCAGCTAAAACCCAGAGTAGACATAAACAATGGTAGCGACAACAGAAACTAACGTTGGTAAAATCGTCCAGATCATCGGTCCGGTCATCGATGCCGAATTTCCCAGTGGCAACCTGCCCCGTATTTATAATGCCTTAACCGTAAAAGGAACTAACTCCGCCGGTCAAAATTTATCCGTTACTTGTGAAGTACAACAGTTACTCGGTGACAACCAAGTGCGTGCCGTTGCCATGAGTACCACCGATGGTTTAGTGCGCGGTATGGATATCGTGGACACCGGCGCAGCGATTAGCGTTCCCGTGGGTAAATGCACCCTCGGTCGGATTTTTAACGTTCTTGGTGAACCCGTGGACGAAAAAGGACCGGTTAACGTCACCGAAACCTCTCCTATTCACCGTCCCGCTCCCAAATTAGTCGATCTTGAAGTAACACCGACGGTTTTTGAAACCGGTATCAAGGTGATTGACCTGCTCACCCCCTACCGTCAAGGGGGCAAAATCGGCCTCTTTGGGGGTGCTGGTGTGGGCAAAACCGTCATTATGATGGAATTAATCAACAATATCGCCATTCAACACGGTGGTGTCTCGGTTTTTGGCGGTGTGGGTGAAAGAACCCGCGAAGGAAACGACCTCTACAACGAGATGATCGAATCGAAGGTAATCAACGCTGATAACCCCGAAGAATCGAAAATCGCCCTCGTTTACGGTCAGATGAACGAACCCCCCGGAGCGAGAATGCGCGTCGGTCTCTCCGCTTTGACCATGGCCGAATACTTCCGCGATGTCAACAAGCAAGACGTACTCTTATTTATTGATAATATCTTCCGTTTCGTGCAAGCTGGTTCGGAAGTATCGGCGCTCCTCGGTCGGATGCCTTCTGCGGTAGGATACCAACCCACCCTCGGCACTGACGTAGGCGACCTGCAAGAGCGGATTACCTCCACCAAAGAAGGATCGATCACTTCCATCCAAGCGGTCTATGTACCCGCGGATGACTTGACTGACCCCGCTCCCGCTACTACCTTCGCTCACTTGGACGGAACAACTGTACTATCCCGTGGTCTGGCTTCCAAAGGTATCTATCCGGCGGTAGATCCCCTCGGTTCCACCAGCACCATGCTCCAAGCTGATATCGTCGGTGATGAACACTACGGCACCGCTCGCGCCGTCCAATCTACCCTGCAACGCTATAAAGAGTTACAGGACATCATCGCTATTCTCGGTTTAGACGAATTGTCGGAAGAAGATCGTCTCACCGTTGACCGCGCTCGCAAAATTGAGCGTTTCCTCTCGCAACCTTTCTTCGTGGCCGAAGTGTTCACCGGTTCCCCGGGTAAATACGTTACCCTCGCTGATACGATCAAAGGCTTCCAGATGATCCTCAAAGGTGAACTCGATAGCTTACCCGAACAAGCGTTCTATATGGTCGGCAATATCGATGAAGCGATCGCTAAAGGCGAAAAACTCAAAAAAGGCTAATTAAAAGTCAGTAGTAACCGCTAAACGCGGTTACTTAACCCAGAAATCTGCCAAAATTATCGTTATTATCACCAATGAGCATTACAGTACGGGTTATTACACCCGATCGCATTGTCTGGGATAACGTGGCTGAAGAAGTAATCCTACCCAGTTCCACGGGACAATTAGGTATTCTTAGCGGTCACGCTCCTTTATTAACTGCCCTGAATATTGGCGTAATGCGAATTCGACCGGGGAAAGACTGGGAAAATATCGCGGTTTTGGGCGGTTTTGCTGAAGTCGAAAATAATGAGATCAAAGTCCTCGTTAATGGGGCGGAATTAGGCTCAAAAATCGATAAAGAAAAAGCTCGCACCGAATACGAACAGGCCCAAACCCGTCTCGATGAAGCCAGCAAAGGGGATGACCGTCGCAAAACTATCCAAGCGCAACAATCATGGCGCAAAGCTCGCGCTAGATACCAGGCCGCTGGCGGTTTAGTATCGGTTTAAACCCAACCAAATTAAATTAAATTAAAGCAAAATCGGGCGGGTTTATATGAACCTACCCGATTCTTTTTCAGTTATCAGATTTGAGGTTTCAGTGAATACTGTTAAGTAGGTGGGTGGAATTAAATATAAGATGAACGTAGGTTGGGTTGAAGCATGAAACCCAACGCCCGCATGGGTTACGCTACCGCTAACCCATCCTACAAATAATTGTGCCTCCCTACTTATTAAGAAGTTGCTGTTCTCCTACTGCTCGGTGATCACTGAAAAAGTTTCCTGTTTTCCGTTGCCTAAAACTGGAGATTTTGTCGCTCCCCATTAAGATAACTGCTATAAATTAATTGCTACCACTAAAAACAACTTCGGGGAATTTTAACTGTGCATCGGCCATGGGGATTTGTCGGCTTTGATTGCGTAACTCTTGCCAAAAATTAATTACTTCTGTGGCTTTGTTGAGAACATCAACGCGATCGGACTCATCAATCCAGTGTTTTGCTTCTAACTCCTCTTGCAGTTGTTGCCAAGCATCATTGCGCGGCCAGAAAAAATAAGCGGTGAGGGGGCTAGTTCCTTTGCCGACCACCTGATCTACAGCGATCGCTACGTTCTGATCTAACCACAATACTTTTAAAATAAACTTTGATTCGGAACTGACTGTCATTGTTAATCGTTAATCGTACAATTCTCGATTATATCATCTTTTGACTCAATTTTCCGCAGTCAATTTTTAACTATTTTTTGCTGTTTTTGCCCCAATAACCACTATGATTCCCGAAACAGACTCTTTAGCTTCTAAAAAAATCGGTGTGGCCGTAATTAGAGATGATCGAGATTTAATTTTAATCGATCGCCGTCTGGCCAAGGGACTCCTGGGCGGTTTTTGGGAATTCCCCGGCGGCAAAATCGAAGGCAATGAAACGGTGCAGGAATGTATTAAACGGGAGATATTAGAAGAAATTGGCATTGACATTGCGGTTGATAGTCATTTAATCACTATTGATCACACCTATAGTCATTTTCGGGTTAATCTACAAGTATATAACTGTCGTTATCTCAGCGGCCAAGCAAGAGCGATCGAATGTGAAGAAATCCGCTGGGTAACTATCCAGGAACTAGATCATTACACTTTCCCCGCGGCCAATCAAGAGATTATCAGAGCCTTAAAAGACATGGTAAACTCGAAATGATTGCTGTTAATCGTCGAGTGATTATGCTTAATCCTTCTATTCGTCAAGAACCCCGCTACGAACCGGCCGCGGTTATTCCCCTAAAAAAAGACGCTTCCATTGTCGAGTGGTTAGAAAAAAATAATCGCATGATTCCCCGGGATAAAATCGCCGAACCAGATCTCACTCTCGAAGAAGATGTGGAACTATCTGAACTCATGGATGTCGATGATATCGGTTATGATGACGACGAGGATGAATTAGTCTTAGATGAAGATTAATCCCGTCTTCTTTGGCAAATTTTCCCCTTATCTGACGCTTTAGTCGTGAACGCTAACATTTTTTCCGCCCCTATCTTTAAAAAACCCACTGGAACCCATCTGCTGATTCTACTAACGGGATTACTATTTCTGTTAGTAGTTTTTTTTCAGGCCACTAATTCCCTGTTACTGCCCCTGATGGCCACAACGTTAATCAGTGCTGGTCTTGGTTGTCAAGTAGTACCGATGCTACGGCGCTTGAAAATGGGTCAGATCATGCGCGAGGATGGACCCCAGGCTCATTTAAAGAAAGCAGGAACCCCGACCATGGGAGGCAGCTTTTTTGTGCCAGTAGCCCTTATTTTCGCTTTAATCTGGTCTAAATTTACTCCTAATGTGGTGGCGGTTGCTTTGCTGACTTTTGCTTACATGGGTATCGGTTGGTTAGATGATTGGCAAATTTTGCGTTATAAGTCGAATAAGGGCCTATCTCCCCAGATGAAGTTAATTTTACAGATAACCGGGGCGGTGCTTTTTTGTCTCTGGATGTTGGTCAATCAGGTGAGTACCGATATCACCCTTTGGGGTCGATTAGTCATTCCTTTGGGCTTTTTCTTCTGGATTTTGGCGGCATTTGTCCTTGTGGCTGAAAGTAACGCCACTAATCTCACCGATGGGGTGGATGGATTAGCGGGGGGAACAGGTGCGATCGCTTTTTTGGGTTTAGCCATTATTATCGCTCCTAGTCATCCGGATTTGGCGATTTTCTGCACTTGTTTTGCTGGTGCTTGTCTAGGCTTCATTTTTCATAACCGCAACCCCGCTAAAGTGTTTATGGGTGATACGGGTTCCCTCGCTTTGGGAGGTGCTTTAGCTGCGGTGGGTTTAATTACTGGACATCTCTGGGGATTATTTTTAATTAGTGGTCTGTTCTTTCTGGAATCTCTTTCGGTAATCGCTCAGGTTATCTATTATAAAGCCACAAAAGGACCCGATGGCAAGGGCAAAAGATTATTAAAAATGGCTCCTTTTCATCATCATTTAGAATTAAGTGGTTGGACGGAAACCCGGATTGTGGGAGCATTTTATCTGGTTAATGCGCTTTTAGTTGTCTTGGCTATTTGGAGTAGTTAATTAGGCACTAAAGGAAAGACCACAACCGCAGGTATTTTGGGTGTTGGCATTGGTAAAACGGAAACCACCACCCATGAGATCTTCTGAATAGTCTAATTTTAAAATTTGTAGGTAGCGATCGCTGTCAGGATCCACTAAAATATTAATACCCTGACTTTGATAAAAGCGATCGTTTTCTGCCGCAATATCGGTTAATTCGAGATGATAGTGAAGTCCCGAACAACCACCGTTTTTTACTGCCAAACGCAGATAGGAACCACTCAGGCGACGGCTTTGACTCCAACGTTCAATTTCTCTAGCGGCGGCGGGACTTAATTCGATCATTGTTTTTGAGACTATTGTAATAATAATATCAAGTTATTGTGAAGTTATACCACAGTTGTTGTCAAACTTTATGTTAAGAAATATGTGACTAATGGATGGCGGGTGTAGCTGACAATTTTTAACACAGAAAACGGGTTTCTCCGAGAAACCCGTTTTCTAGGTGACTTAGAAGGAGAGCTTAGAAACTTAGATAAAGAAGCTACTAACATTAATGCTCCCTAAAGCTGGTAAAGTACCAGTAAATCCGGTGATATTTATTAATAAATCATTGCTGGATTGGAAGCCAGCCGTGCTATCATTAATAACGAGGTAAGTTCCAGCTATTGCACCGGTTGTTACTTGCACTAAGGCGGCACTATTAACCGCTAATTCTTGATTACCTGTAATCGCTCCATTGGCATCAGTAAATACTTGATTGATTAAATTGTCTAAAGTGGTGACAGTGCTATTAGCAGCACGACTGAAATTGCTAGGCGCATTCATGGCAGTTCCACCTTGAGTTAATAAGTCGATTTTATCACTATTGATGGCAAAATCTGTGATGCGATCGCTTGTTGATATGGTAGATTGGCCAAATTGGAAGATGAAAGTATCTGTACCTAAACCACCGGTTAAATTATCAATTCCCGCACCTCCATTGATTTGATTATTGCCACTATTTCCGGTGATATTATTGTTACCAGCGTTACCTGTACCGTTAATATTATTACTGCCAATTAGTCTGAGGTTTTCCACATTGTTGGGTAAGGTGCGAGTGAGAGTGCTTTGCCAAGTATCAGTAATGATAACTTCTCCTATTCCTCCTTCGGGATTGATGGTAGCATTAACGGGATTTGACAGGGTTACTGTAAAGGCTTCATCAGGTTCATTAAGGTTATCATTGAGGATGGGAATGCTAATAGTAGCAGTGGAAGTATTAGGTGCAATGGTGATAGTTCCAGTTTTGCTAGTGTAATCTACATCGGCGGTAGCATCAATGGGTGCAGTGGTATAAAGGTAGTCTTTCAGCTTTGTTACCATCACCATTTATATCCATACTATCTACTGGAACCAGAAGGTTATTACCTTTATTGATAGCAGGACTATTGGAGAGAAGAGCGTGGGTTAATGTGATTCCGCCATTGTTTTGTAGTGGACCAAGTGCAGGATTTGGGTTAACCAAATCGGTTCCTGTACCAATACTTCCACTTGCTCCACTTAAATTACCAATGAGATTGTTATTGTCACCGTTAATGGGACCATACAAATCGGGGTTTAAAGTGCTACTTGTCACGCTATTATTTGGGGTATCAAAGTTACCTGCAATAATAGTATTTTTAGCATTAACTACACCTTTAGCATTATTATTAAGTCCACCATTGATTTCATTATAAATTCCGCCTCCTGTTCCACCGCTTGTATTGAAATTTGATGTAGATGTGTTGTTCGTGATGGTATTGTTGCTAAGATTAAGGTTTCCCCTAGATTCATTATAAATTCCGCCACCACTTCTAGAAGCAGAATTGCCACTAATTGTTGAATTAATAGCCGTAAAAGTTGCTCTTGTATCACGAGGAGGAACATTTCTAGACCCTGGGACTGTATAACCAGTATTCAAGATGCCGCCGCCAAAACTTGCACTATTATTGCTAATAGTGCTATTCACAATAGTTACATTATGCAAGGTGTCGTTATAATTATAAATACCACCACCATATTTTGTTGCACTATTACCGTCAATCAAACTATTAATAACTGTAAGATTTGCCGTTCGATTATCTATACCACCACCAAAGCCAGTAGTAATATTTTTTGGGATTATTGTATCAATAACAGTAGCATTGCCAGAATTATTATAAAGACCACCATCTGCGTTACTACTAACTACACTTTTTGCTATGTTTATTGTTCCAGAATTATAGATGCCAGTATCACCATTACTATCAATTGTTGTGTTCTCAACATTAGCATACTTCTTATTACTACCAAAGAGATCAGGTGAGTTATATAAACCATATTCTCCATTTTGATTGATGGTAGCCCGACTAATGTTAAGTATATTATTATTTTCAATGCCATTAGCTGTATTGCTATTAATTGAGGTTCCAGTAACGGTAGTAGTCCCCTTATTTTCTAATCCTACGCTGAGATTGCTATTAATTGAACCATCAGTGATCGTTAATAATCCAGTATTATAAATACCAGTATCATTGTTATTGTTGAAAGTAGTTTTAGAAATATTAGCTGTGCCTCCATTATAAAAGCCACCTCCATTAAATCCAGTCTTGTTACGGTTGACGACACTATTAGTTACTGTTAATGTTCCGCTAGAATAAATGCCGCCTCCATCATAGTTAGAGTTATTTTCATTAATGGTGCTATCGTTTATGGTTAGTGATCCTTCGTTATAAATACCACCACCATATCCACTTAAGTTTTGATTTATCGTGCTTGATTGAATAATAGTATTACCGAAATTTCTAATACCTCCACCGCGTTGTGATGCACTACCGCCGGACATGGCAACGTAAACATTTTGAGTAATTATGCTATTGCTAATATTAGCTACAGCATTTTTGTCAACAAGAATACCTCCTACTGCTGATTTCGTAATAGTTACTTTATCTAAGGAAAAATTGCTATTAGCTAAGACATGAAAAATGCGATTACCCTTACCATATCCACTGCCTAAACCACTGCCATCAATAACAGCCTGACTTGTACCTAAACTTTTAATCGTGACTTTACCACCTGGTAAAATATCCAAATCACCAGTTTTGGCTTTATTCTCCCACAAATCATCCTCTAATTGAGTGAGAAAATAGGTTTTCCCCCCTTGTAATTCAATAATATAGTCATTGGTAGTGTCTGCATTGGCTATTAAAATCGCATCTCGTAATGATAATCCACCAGTAGTGGTTCCATCATTTTGATCGGCGGTCGTATTAACGGTCAAAATAATTGGTGCAGATTTTTCTACAGAAATATTATTTCCTGTGATTGTAATATTTGCGAAGTCATTTTCAGTTGTAATTCTTGCTACTTCTTGCGTTGTCAAATCTACTCTAAGAACTAATGCTGAGAAATATTCTCCCTCATCTCCAGGAGTATCATTCTGATTAACTTGAGCATCGACAGAATGCCCAATTTCTTCTAAAATCACCGCAACCAAAGCATCTAAACTAGCAGAAGCAAAAAAGCTTTCAGATAGATATAGCGTTTCTCACACCTGTGTGGCACAGTCAAACCTTTGCTGATTAAGCTTTTCACCATCGACAATGTACCTCTTGCGAACAGGAAACGCTATATATCTTATTGGTGCTAATCCCATAAGCGCCATTTGCACTACCTAAAACACTGCTGTTGACAACCTCAATCTCAGGAAGTTGACTAAAATTTCGACTTTGCCACTGCTGTCGTAATTCTGTCGCCTTAACCACATCATAACTTGTGCCAAAAGCGATAGCCAAATTCGCCCAAAAATCATCAGATTGAGCGAAATTGAACAAAACATCGTCAATAGGAGGAAAAATCGGCAACAGGGTAGAAGTCATGACATTAACTGCAAAGGTTTATTGCTAACAGTTTTAGCCCAACAATCCCCAATCTTTCAAGGGGGATATAACAAAAATTTACAGAAAACGGGTTTCTCAAAGAAAACGGGTTTTCTAAATAGTTTCTCGAAGAAACCCGTTTTCTAAAATCACAACTTAATCTAATTCATTTGCAGTTTGCAAAACCTCCTCATAAAGTTGATGACTGATGCGAAAATTTGCTTGGCTAATTAGAGACTCCATTATCGGTTTAACCTTAGCAATCAATCCTCTATTTTTAGCGATTAAAAGAACTCCTAGAACCCCCGTAATTGACAGCCCCAAACGCACAGCCTCCCTCCGTCCAAGACGCTCATCAATTAACAATTCATCTGCTTTTAATTCTAAGGCAAGAGCGATTGCTTCTGCTTCGCCAAGATCTAAATTATATTCATTCCTCAAACAAGCCACAAGTTCTAAATTAGTGGCTTGTTTAACCTGTATCCACTTCAGAGAAATTATCGCTTTAATGCGGATATCTTCCTCAGTTAAATTGGCTAATTCATTGGCAACTGCTTGGGGAATGACAACATTAGTATAAATATCTTTTAAGATTGACAGATAACCAACAAGAGCAAGACTGCTGAGAGGAGAAGTATCGCTAATAATAATCATAGCCAACCTTTCTCTTTTAAATGCTTAATATCTTGCTGAAACTCAGCAACATCATAGTGAATACAAATTCCTCGTTCAGAAAGCATCCGTTGAAACTTGATTTGATTAATACCTAATAACTCACTTGCTTTTCCTAAGCTAATCTTATCTTGTTGGAATAACATAACAACAATTTCCTTCAACAGTTCATCCTCTGATAAACCACTTGCTTTAATCACTTCTTGGGAAATAACTAGAGTCATATTTTCTCCGTATTTTGATAAGAATTATACAAATGCTATCCTATGTTTTGCGGTCTGTCAATTCCCTTTGGCAGACCTCACTTCTAACTGTTAACTGTTAACTGAAATTCCCTCTCCGAAGCAATCTTACCCCTTGTCATGGCGAAGATGCGATCGCTAACATAAACTAGGCAGTTAAAGTAATTAACCAATTGATTAAATCTTCAACCGTAGAGAAGTCGAATAAAGCTTCTCCTAATACTTCGACATCATCAATACTTAACTGCATGATTTTAGTTTCTAATGCAGGATTAATTTCCCCTAACTTGCGTTTAAGTTGGCGAATAATAAACGTCTTTTCGCGTTCGATACCTTGTTCAATACCTTGTTCGATACCTTGACGCATCCAACTGGTAGTAATTTGCATAACTCCCTCCTGTACGGGTTGACTAAATGTGCTAATCTCTTCTTGAAATTGTATCTCTTCGACCGGATTTAGATTGAGATAAGTATCAATAAATCCAGAAATTAATTGCATTCTCGCCGCATCTAACCGTAAAGTTATTAACAAGCGCAGACATTCCGCCTTAACTTTTGCTCGCTCTTTGTCGGCAATGTTCATCTTAGCCATCAAAGCCGAAGCAACTGGATTCGGCTGATTGAGAAAATCTCGCCAATTTAATCGATTTAATTGCACGACTTGATAGTTAAATTCTAATACCTTGAAATCGGGAAAATCGACTACATATTGACTAATTGCTTCTTTTTTTGGCTTTGAATAAGAAAAAATTACAATGGGATAAATCGGTAAGACAAATTTCTCATGAAAGCGAGCAAAATAAGTAAACATTCGCCGGTTAAACCACTGGCGGGAACTTTCCTGCGCCTCCAGATGAATCAGAAAAAAAGATTCTTTTCCGCGAAACTTAACTTGTGCGACTAAATCGCTTTCATGCCTTTCTCCTTCCGTGACATCGGTAAATACTTCTTTGTCTAAAAAAGTAATCGAGTCCCTATCTAAATAATCCATCACTTGAGGAAAAAACAACTCAACAAATTCGACAAAAAAGGTGGAGATTAACTCCTTAAATAAGCGATCATGGTCAATATTATTAGTCATGTAATATAATTTTAACGAATCTGAGCGGTGAATGACTACCAGAAAATAACAACTTTTTGATTCTAACAAGTTTAAGGTTACTTTGTCTCCTGATACTAAATCTGGTTATTAAAGACTGATTATTTATTCCCCTTTTTGCATGAGGCATGAGTAGAAAACGGGTTTCTCCGAGAAACCCGTTTTCTGTGCGTTACTCAGTAATTACTACCACAAGCTACCGTTTAGTTAATGTTAGTTTCGCTTCTTTGCGGGGGGTATGGGAGAATAAATAAAGGCAATCTCCTGACTTGAAAGAGGGTGTAGGGTGTGGGTTGTGGGGTGTAGGGAAGGAAACCTCTTTCATCTGTGGGGGTGAAAATTTTTTCATCGGGACTGAATACTGAATACTGAATACTGAATAAGTACCTAAGCAAAATTAATTACACATATCTAACCACCTCTTGCCTCTTGCCTCTTGCCTATCTTCACTAGGAAATTAATTTTGCACGACTACTTACTGACTCCTGACTCCTGATTACTGTTTACTGATAACTGATAACTGAAAAGTTTCGCTAATCTTTAGATAAATTGCCAGAAACATACCAAGTAAAACCACCGCCGATAACTGCCATAACTGCTAAAGCTAATAATACCGGTCGGAGTCCGAATTGAGTTTCGGCGATACCCGCCACGGCTAAGGGTAAAGAGAGGGCAATATTAACGGCATTATTTTCTAAACCAAAGACTTTACCGCGCATTTCGGGGGGTGTATCTGCCTGTAGGGTGGTTTGCATGGGAACCCCGACTAAAGCGGCAAAAATCCCTAATAAAGCGGTCATAGCGAAGGCTAAAATTAAACTCTTTGTGGCTAGAGATAAACCGATTAAAGCTGCCGCCATACCCAGGGAACCCCAGAGACTTAATTGGGTGTGGGAGAATTTTTGGCCCCAATAACCCAAAGTAATCGCACTAACTGCCATTCCTGCACCACAGGAGGCTAATAAAAAGCCGAATTGAGAGGCTTTTAACCCGGGTAGTTTTTCCGCCATACTGACGGCTAATACCGATAGAGCAGCAAAAATACAGAATAAGATGACTAATTGAATCAGGGCGTTACGAACTTTATGATTTTTGTTGAGGTAACGAATGCCGTCGCGGATATCTTCCCAAACATGGGGCTGTTCTGCGGTAGGAATGACATATTTTTCGTTAGTTCGCAGGATAATTAGAATTAAACCGGCAATTATATAAAAAGCACCGACAATCATCACTTTGCCAATATCAAATTGTCCGGCTCTCGTGCCGAAAATGCTATCGGCAAAAGCTAATACCGGTTCACCGATGGCAAAACCGATAATTAATACCGCCATGGTGGTTAAAGTGTTGAGGGAATTAGCGGGTAGAAGATGACGACGTTTTACCACTAATGGCAGGGTAGATTGTTCGGCGGGGGCAAAAAATTGGGTTAAGGTGGAGACAAGAAAAGTAATGACTAACAACAGGAAAAAACCGAAGGGTAAGTTAAATTCTCCTTGTAGCCGGTAATGCCAATTTCTTAAACCGTCAGGCAACCAACCGAGGGGAACGGCTAAAGTTTGCTCGCGCACTAACCATAATAATAGGGGTATGACGAGGACAAAAGCCCCGCGTAAAAGGTTAGAAATAACTAAAACTTGTTTTTTTAACCATCTATCAACATATACACCCGCCACCGAACCCACTAACACCGCCGGAATTGTATTAGCAATCATTATCGCTGATACCCAGCCACTAATCGATTGATCGGCTTTTTGGTAATGGGTGGCAATTAGGGAGATCATCAGGACTAAATAGAATTTATCCGCTAATTGGGAAAAAATTCCCCCCGCCCAGAGAATGAGAAAGCGCGGGTTTTTTAGCACTGGGGCAAAACCCTGACTAGGATTGGATTTGGGCGCACGTTTAGGCAAGCGGTTCATGGTTTCTGCGTCGGATTGCCTCGGTGAGGAATCGGAAGAATTAAAAACAGGAGTGGAGGAGTCGCTAGAATTAGCGTCGCTAGTTTCTGAGTCAAACAGTTGCATTATGATGATTTTTGCTATCTGTTTAAAATTCTAAGGGAGATAAACCCTCAACTAATGCCGAGGAGCGAAAAGTTTTTCCTAGATGATATTGAGTATAGCGGCGCAGCAGGCGATCGAGGTTAATCCAAGCTAGTTCTGAGGCAGGGTTTTCTGGTGGGGGAAAATCTGTTTTTCCTAGGCATTGCAGTAATTGCAGTTCTTGCAACGTCAGTTTACTATCGATTTTGGGCGGGTTGATTGTTTCTGTGAGGGCAGCTAGATCTATTATTCCCCCTGCCTCGAAACTAAATCCTAGGCAATTGTCCCCAATTAAAGCTTTTCCCGTCAACAGGCAGTTATGGACTTGCGGCACTAAGCCGGCAATTATTAAGAAATGAAAAATTGCTTGACAAAGATAGGGAAGTATGTATTGATTCTCGTCGAGGACTTCAATTCTGGCCAGATGGCCGCAGATTAATTCGTATAATTCCCTCTGGGGTTGTTCGCTCAGTGCGATCGCCAAAACCAGTTCGCAGAGGTATTGGCTAACGGTGAGTTTGGCGAGATTTTGACTTAATTTGGGATAAGATTCGATAGTTTCGGCTTGAACCACCTTATCTAGGGATTTTCCTGCGACTATTAACAGATTATTGACCACAAACAGTTCACTTCTACCCCGCAGGGAAGATTTATACTTGCGCGCACCGGGAGCGATGGCTCTAATTAAACCATATTCGGCGGTCAAAATAGTTAAGAGGCGATCGGCCTCTCCGAAGGCCATTCCTTGCAGATTGATTCCAGTAGCTTGATAGGTACGAGACATCATTTAATAATTAGGGTTTGCCGAACAAGTTTGTTGGTGGGGACAGGGTGCGGGGTGTGGGGTGTAGGGTGTAGGGTTTTACCGATTTTGAGGGGGTCAATTACCTAATTTTCAGGGAAAAAGTCCCTGAATTTTCCCCCCGATCACTCCCATACCTGGTACTTTTTGATTGACAAAAGGTCTAAAAGTCTTACCCAACAAGGTTTTTAGATTTTTTCGGCAACCCTAGCTAATTGTCTCCCCAAGAAGACTTGAGCTAATCACCAGGCAAAAGTGAATCAGTCAGGACTATGGGGGAGATGCTATGGAGGTTAGCGGACTCGAACCGCTGACATCCTGCTTGCAAAGCAGGCGCTCTACCAACTGAGCTAAACCCCCGATCTGGTTTTTAGGACACTTTCGTTATCATAACCTATAGTGAAAAATATTACAAGTTAATTTTCCCTTTGCTTGCCATGTCTTATCTAGTCGCCACTTTTTACCAGTTTGTGGCTTTGTCAGATTATCGTCAAAAACAGCCAGAAATACAAAAATACTGCCAAGAAAGAGGAATTAAAGGAACTATTCTTCTGGCAGCCGAGGGGATTAACGCAACGATCGCCGGGAACAGTCAAGCGATCGCCGAGGTGATTAGTTGGTTAAAAACCGATACTCGTTTAGCTAATCTAGAGGTGAAAGAGTCTGTTTGTGATTATTTGCCCTTTCAACGCTTAAAAATTCGCTTAAAAAAGGAAATTGTGACTTTCGGTCAACCCAAGGCTAATCCTCTCGAAAAAACAGGAATTCATCTCAAAACTGAAGAGTGGAACCAATTGCTGAAAGAGCCGGACGTGGTAGTTATCGATACTCGTAATAATTATGAAGTGGCACTCGGTACTTTTGCGGGAGCGCTTAACCCAGAAATCCAGCATTTTCGCCAATTTCCTGAGTATATTTACGACAATTTTGATCCTATTAACAATAAGAAAATAGCTCTTTTTTGTACGGGGGGAATTCGCTGTGAAAAGGCGGCAGCTTTTTTATTAAATCAAGGCTTTTCTCAAGTTTATCAGCTAGAGGGAGGTATTTTGAAATACTTAGAAGAAGTTAGTCCCGATCAGAGTCTTTGGCAAGGAGAATGTTTTGTTTTCGATCAAAGAGTGGCCCTAACAGCTAATTTAGAGGTAGGACATTATGAAATGTGTCCCGCTTGCGGTCATCCCATCGATGAAAAAGATAAACAATCCCCCAATTACCAAGCGGGAATATCTTGTCCCTATTGTAGTTGATTTTATCCTATCGTCCTGCTCCCATCTCCCTACTTTTCTAGGTTCTGGTTACTTTTTTTTGCGGATTTGTGTACCAGAAATCATGTCATGAAGGGCGCGTTTTTTCTTTGTCCAGGCTGCCAGTAAAAAGCCCAAATATAAGGGAGCAGTGGAGATAAATTTTAGTAAGTAGCGGCGATTGGCTCTCGCAAAAGATATGCGTCTTCCTTCGCTATCGGTGACGGATAAATCAAAAAACATTTTACCAATAGTGGCTTTAAAAAGATATTCTAAGAAAACATAATATAACCATTTAATCACTATTCCTAAACCGAGAGCAGTCAGGATGGCAATATGCTCGTGAGTAAAGTTAATTTTGGCTTGAATATTATAGATAATTGCCGCTATAAATAAAGCAAAACCAAAAATTGTTGTTCCAGCTGCACTTAATCCTGCTGCGTAGTAAACCCAGATTTCTTTGGCTATATCAAAATCAAGGTTTAAATCTTGAAAAGTTGACCATTGTTGTAAGCGAAAACAGATATAACCACCTAATAAAGCGGCGATAATAAGAACGATAAAAGAATCAATTAAAGAGGCTTTTAAACGGAGCCAAAACCCGGCATGACTGGGAGAAATTGCAGCGAGTAAAGAAATAAGTGCAGGATTGGGAATAGGAATAATTTTAGGTTTTTCAAGAGAAGAATTTTTAGTTTTTTTAGTTTTTTTAGTTTTTTTAGTTTGATGGGGATTGGCTTTAATATCAGTAATAATTTTTAGCAAAGTTTTGGTGTCTTTAGGTCGATCAATAGGTTTTTCTGCCATTAAATTATCGATAAAATCTGCTAATCGAGAAGGGATATTTGGGGCATATTTACGCCAGTTAAATTCATTGGTATTAATATTATAAATTTTCGGGTCACTGGGTTCTTTACCGGTTAACAAAAAGACGAAAGTTTTGCCCAAAGCATAAAAGTCTGACTGGGGGACAGAGTGACCGCGAGATTGTTCGGGAGGAGCATATCCGGGGGTATAAATTCCTGTATTTTTGCCTCCTGCTAGGACGGTTTTAGTGACTTGTCGCGCCGCTCCAAAATCAATTAAAACTAATTGACCATCGGGTTTTAAGATAATATTAGAGGGTTTGATGTCGCGATGATAGAATTTATGTTTATGAACTTCGTAGAGAATATTAGCTAACTGAGTTAACCAATCACAAGCGAGATTATAATCAATCGGTTTAAATCCTCTTTGTTTTTGATATTCTTCTAAGTCAATACCAGCAATTTTCTCCATAACTAAACAGTGTAAAGCAGTTTGACTCTCCCGGGGATGATAAATAAAATAGTTTTCTCCTTTGGGAATACCGGGGTGATTTAATTGTTTTAAAAGATTGGCTTCCTGTTGAAATAAATCAATAGCTTTACTGGAATCGTAGGTAAGAACTTTTAATACTTTGGGTATTTTATGTTCATCTATCACTTCATAGGTATTACCAAATCCACCTTTGGCACTCAATAAATTTGTGACTCGATATTTACCATTTAAAAGCAAGTCGGAACCACAGGATTGACAGTAACGACTCTCCGTGATACTTTTCGGTTTAGGACAATGAGGATTAATACAAAAACTCATGGATTTTATTGGTAGAGTACAAAATAAACTTGATGATTAAAATATCCCCTGATATATTTAAGGTTTATTGCCAAGAAAAAAGCCGCGCAATCCCAAAGTTACCACGGCACTTAAAAAAGCTACAATCATGGGGATAATCAGAGATTTAAACCCTTTCAAGTCCGCAATATCTTTAACTAGGATTGCATAACTATCTTCGACTTTTTCCAGTCGTTTATCCATCGCTTCGACTTTCTGATCAAGAGTTTTAATATCTCCTTTGATTTCTGTGACTTCCACCTTTAAATCATTAACATCTTTTTGGAGACTGTCAAATTTTTGATTAACATCTTTTTGGAGACTGTCAAATTTGTGATCCATATCTCTTTGGAGATTGTCGATTTTCTGATTAACATCTCTTTGGAGGGTGTCGATTTTACTCTCGATCCTTGTCAGGACAGATTCGAGAGAATAGGTAACGGTTTCGCTAGTTTGTGTCATAATTAAAACCCTCTGGTCGATATAGCCAAATATAATTAGGTTATGCTGAAACAGTTTTTCGTGGGGGTGGGGTGTCGGGTGTGGGGTTTTAGCCATTTTCAGGTGGTCAATTACCCAATGTTCAGGGAAAAAGTACCTGAATTTTCCCCCCTGATCACTCCAATGGCTGGCACTTTTTGAGGGCAAAAAAGCCTAAAGATATTATCCAACAAAGTTTTTAGATTTATTCAGCCAGCCCTAATTATTCCCCTATTGCCTATTGCTAGGAGCCAAGGACGATTTTGCTACCGGAAAATTTTCAATTGTGGCCAGAGATCGATCGTGGTAATTTAAGAAAGCGATCGGGGAACTCTAACAGGGAAGATCCCGACCCTAGCGAGGGAGTGCCTGTTTAACTGTCTGTCCTATGTACAAGTCTATTACTGTTTTAACGCTGCTGACGGGAATTATTGCCGTTGATGTGGTTTTTGCTCAATCCACTGTTAATCTTCCCATCACAGTTAAACGGGGAGAATCCTACGAAGGATTATTGACTAGAGCATCGCAATTAGCAGAGAAAACTATCATCAGTCGTTTTAATCAACAACAGGGTCTTAATAAAATTGATTTATTGATAACGGCCGAAAAATCAGGGGCGATCGCACCTCTCCTCTCGGTGAAGGTATCCCGTCAAGATTGGTTTGGCCATCCCAATATTCAACGCTGGGCTAATGTTTTTCCCTTTGGCAAAGCTCTCCTCGGTTTTAGCTCTCCCGCACCCGTCGTCACCCCGAAAAGTCCCCCCGCTGCCGTTAATCCCACGCCATCTCCAGCACCATCTCCCAGTGCTACCACTCCTCCTCCTCCTGCTGCTTTACCCTTCGAGGACGAGCCGAATAATGCTCCCCCAATCCCCATTCCTAACCAAAGATTAACCACTCCAGCTAATCGTTAATCGATAGGAAAAGGAGGGGCTTTCGGCAGATATATTGACTTTTAAGTGGCAAAACGGGGCTGAAACCAGTCTAGGGGAAAAATATCATCTTCTTGGGCGGTTTCTGTCCAACCGGTGACGCTCTCAAAACAAGTCCCCGTCAAGTTAGCACCCCTCAAGTCCGCTCCCTGTAGATTTACCTCTTGTAAACGCGCTCCCGCTAGATTAGCACCCGCTAAATTGGCCCCGCGTAAATCACTACCCGTCAGACGTGCCTCGCTAAAATTAGCCCTTTCTAAATTAGCCCCCTGAAAGTCCACCTCTTTAAGAAAAGAGCCGCTAAAATTGGCTTCCCTTGCGGAAATCTGACGACATTTAGCGCCACTTAGCCGCGCCTCTTGCAAATTAGCCCAATTGAGATTGACTTTATCTAGGGTTGCCTCCAAGAGATTAACTAAGTATAAATTCGCCCCGCATAAATTCGCCCCCCGGAGATTAGCATGGGAAAGATCCGCCCCACTTAATCGCGAGTTACGCAGGTTTGCCTGTACCATAAAGGCCCCAGTGAGATTAGCTTTGGTTAAGTCCGCTTCCACTAATTGCGCTTGACTTAATTTGGCATAGGTTAAATTCGCCCAATTCAAACTCGCTCCCCGCAGATTTGATTTAGTCAGAAAAGAGCGACTCAAATTAGTTCCGCACAAATTGGCCGCTGCAAAATTGACAGCGATCAGAGTCACTTGTTGTAGGTCTAGACTCATCAAGTCAATGGCTAAAAAATCCCGCTCTCCTTGTTCGTAGAGTCTTAGTAACTGATTAACTTTCATCTCCCTTCTTCTACTTTAAGATGGTGGTTAAGAAGTAATCAACACAAGCACCCAAAAACTTCGTCTGATAACTAACTCCGCTTTTAGATGAGAAATTTACGAGGCTCTCCTTTGAGTTTATGTAAAGTTTTTTATCGATTTTTTAAGGGAAGATAACCCGAACAGCAAGTTAATTTTCATCATAGTTAAGTAGCTTGGCTAAAACAGTTTGACTGGTTTTTCCAATTCTACCCCAGTCCATCGGGTAATTAGTATCTGAAACTACTCTTGTTAAAAAACTTATCTATTGTTTAAACTCGATTATATTTAGGGCTTGCGGCAAAAAGTTTGTTGGTGGGGTTAGGAGTCAGTAGCCGGTCGTCAGTAGCCGGTCGTCGGGAGTTTCAGGCTTTGTTGCCCTCTCTTGTTTGTACCAATTTATGTACTACAACAAGGATAATGCCAGGTTTTTGAAGGTCTTAATCCTATATTCTTGCACTAACATCGGATTTTAACAGGTCAAAAGTCTTATTTTAAAAGGGTTTTACCATTATTCAGCAAGCCCTATTTAACCCAGTCAATTCTCCCTATTTTCTCGGATCAGGGCGGTGGAGCCGAGAGGACTTTCAGGGTATTTTTACCCAAATCAATAGAGACGTTGTCTAGCAACGTCTCTACAAAAGTGGTATTTAATCAAGCTACTCAGAAACAGACAGAGGGGAAACCTTTTGGGCTTGAGCGAGATAGTACCATCCCGACGGGACAAATACCAGTGCGCTTAGGGTGGTTCCGATCACCCCAATGGAAATACAGAGAGCGAGGGGTTCCCAAAAAGCGCCGCCGTAGAGAAATAATGGCACAAATCCCGTCACGGTGGTTAAGGTAGTGGTGAGAATGTGACGGGTGGAAGCAATGACCACTTCCCGGATTGCCTTTCGTTGGCGTTGAAGATGGGGGGGTAAAGCTTGTAAAGCCGCTACCACGACAATAGAATCATTAACGGAAACCCCAACTAAGCCGATAGTGCCTAAAATCGACATGAATCCTAGGGGATA
Organism: Microcystis sp. LE19-195.1E; assembly: GCF_027532095.1. Taxonomy (NCBI): domain Bacteria; kingdom Bacillati; phylum Cyanobacteriota; class Cyanophyceae; order Chroococcales; family Microcystaceae; genus Microcystis; species Microcystis sp. LE19-195.1E. The sequence continues at coordinate 45,854 of NZ_JAPZSZ010000066.1, read as the reverse complement.
TTCAAATAACCAGAGGGAAAATAAGGCTAGTCCAATTGAACTAATACCGACGACAGTAACTAGGGCAGCAAGACGGAAGGAGTTAAAAGAAAGAACAAGGGTTGATAGCATTAGAATCGCCAAGACTCCCACACTAGCAATTAGATTAGCCACAGCTGTATCTCTTTCTTCTTCCTCTCCGCCAAATTCGAGCCGATACCCTGGCGGAAGAGAAAATTTGCCCGATTCTAAGTTTTGGCGAAATTCGTCTAAAACCGTTGCAGCGATCGCATCAGCTTGAACATAGGCCTTCACCGTATTAATTCGCTTGCCATTTCGTCGAGGAATCGTGGCTAATTCGGGGAGAAAATCAAATTCTGCCACGGAGGAAAGGGAAATATTAGCCCGTTCAGCAGTGGCGGAATTACCGAGAATATTTAAAGAGGCAATTTGTGGCAGTTGCTCGCGATCGCGATTAGCGACTCGGACTCGTACGGGTAATTCTTCCGTTGCTTCTAAAATCGAGCCACCCACAGAACCTTCTAAAAGGTTATCCAATTGGCTGGCGATCGCCGCATTATCCAAACCAATTAGTCGAGCTTTTTCTTCATTAATTTTTAAGGCTAATTTAGCTTGAATTTCACTTAAATCAGCAACAGAATAGGTTATTTCGGGTATTTTTGCCAGTTCTTCCCGTAGGGACTCGCCAATTTTCCTTAACATCTCCAATTCTGAGCCATAAACCCTAATTTCGATCGGGGCGCCCACCGGTGGACCCTGTTCTAGGGGGCTAACTAATACCCTAGCCATCGGTAGAGCTTGACTTAATTGTTTTTGTAAGGTTTCGATCAATTGGGGTTCATCAGAAACTTGCCGAAGTTGAATCAATGCTTGGGCAAAATTAGGAGAGTCTTTGACGCCATCGGAGAGATTATAGTAGAAGGGGGGAGCATTACGCCCTAAAAACCAGTGAACTTCCGCAATTTCTCGATGATCTAGCAGTATTTTTTCAGCTTGAGCCACTTTTACCTGAGTTACTTCTAGGGTTGTGGTGGGGGCCAGTTCGATTTCTAGGGTTAACTGATCTCGTTCTGCCGGCGGAAAGAATTCTTCCGGGAGAGTGCTGGCGACAACAAAGCCAGTAATTGGGATAATCAAGCCAATAACCAGACCTAATACGGGAAAATAGAGAATTAACTTCAAAATTTGGCGATACAAACTCGTTAGGAGCGGTAAATTAATTCCCGTATCCCACCAATGGGTTTTTGTCTGATGCGAGCGATGAGTCAGTTGATATAAACGTAAACTGAGGACAGGAATAATCGTTAGGGACAAAATTAGAGAACTAACCAAGGCTAAGATCACTGTTTGGGCGATAGTACGCACGAATTCGCCAGTGCCTCCTTGCAAAAGAGCGATCGGCATAAAAGACAAAATCGTGGTTAGGGTAGAAGCTAAGAGGGGAATCCCTAACTGTTTAACGGTTTCAGCAACAATATGTTCGTGAGCTATTCCGGTCCGTAGTCCTTTTTGCAGTTCATCGACAATCACAATAGCGTTATCGATCAAAAGTCCCAAAGCAATAACAATTCCTGTCACCGACATTTGATGTAGGGGGATTTGCCAGAGATTCATACCGGCAAAGACCATCAGGATCGATAAGGGCAAGGATGCACTCACCACCAAGGCGGACTGCCATCCCATCATCACAAAAGCTGTCCCCATGACACAGAGTAACCCTAGGATCATGTTGCTGAATAATCCATCGAGTCGGTTAGCCACATAACGATTTTGGGCAAAAATTATCTTGAGGCTCACACCTTGGGGGAGAGAGGGTCGAAACAGGTCTAACTTGGCCTGGGCTGCCGTGGTCCATTCGTCTATGCGTTGCCCCGATTCCATCATAGCGGCCACCACAATAGCGGGTTTACCGTTAATAATGGTTAGTTCTGGTGGTGGTTCTTGAATTCCCTTGGTAACTAGGGCGATATCTCCTAAACGGGTAAATTGTCCCTCATTACTGTAACGAATCGGAATTGCTCGAATCCGAGAGAGTGATTCTAAACTGGTATCGACTTCCAATAATAAATTATTGCGATTACTGCGAAGTTGTCCGGCGGCGACCTTGGCATCACTGGTTTGAATTTGTTGGGCAACTTCGACGGCGGTTAGGCCCAGGGAGGATAATTTCACCGGATCGATTTCGACTAAAATTTCCTCGGCCGGAACCCCGACTAACTCGACCCTTTCGGTTCCCCAAAGGGCTTCTAATTCATCGAACAGTTCTTGGCCAAGTCGGCGTAAAATAGCGTAATTAGGAGCGGTATCTAGATCCCAAAGGATGGCAGTCAATAAACTAAAGGCTTTACTATATCCTTCTTCGTATAAGGGTCTTTGGGCTTCTGGGGGTAGTTCCGGGATGACATCGGTAATCCGATCGCGAATGCGTGACCAGACGGGATCCACATCAGTCACTTCATCTTTAAGTTCAATATTGACCGTGGAACGCCCTAATTCTGAGGAGGACTCAATCAGGCTAATTTCTTTGATGCTAGAGAGAGATTGTTCAATTTTTTCGGTCACTAGGGATTCGACCCGATAAGGACTGGCACCGGGTAAATTGGTGGTAATGGTGGCACCTCGATTAATTGTTTCGGGATCTTCCATGCGCGGCAAAATTTGAAAGGAAGACAATCCCCAGACAATAATCAGAATTAAGGTCAGAATTAGTAATCTAGGTTTACGTTCAAATAAGTTATTCATTGGAGATTATTAGGGATAATAAAGCTGATTAATGACCACTGACTACCAAATTTCCACCATTTGCCCGGGTACGATGCGGTGAACCCCTTCGACGATCACTCGATCACCGGAGGTGAGAGTCCCGCGCACCAACAAGCGATCGCCTTGAATCGCTAGAACTTCTAAATCTTGGCGTTTGACGGTAAACTGTCGAGGATTATCGGGATTAGCTTCTCCTAGAACATAGGAAGACCATAATCCTCTCGTGCCTTGTACTAAAGCTTCTGTGGGCAACCAATAGCCCGATTGTGGAACTGATTGAGATAATTCTAGGCTGACCACTTGCCCCGGAATCAGGCCCTGAGTCTGATTTAAACTTAAAATAACCGTGGCGGTACGGGTAGTTGGATCAATTTGGGGCAAGGTTGAAGTGACTTGTCCTGTTACTATTTTGTTACCAATTTTTAAACGATGTTTACTGCCAATTGGTAAGTTTTCGGACTGGTCAATGGGAACCCCTATACGCGCTTCCAGTTTATTACTTTCCACTAAACGAACGATCGGATTACTTGCAGAAACAACAGTGCCAATATTGACGTGAAGGAGGGCAATAGTGCCATCGTAGGGGGCTTGAAGTTGGCTTTTCTCAATCTCTAATTTAATATTCTTCAGTTGGGCATCAAATTGGTCAATAACGGCTTTTTGCAGAGAAATCAATTCGGGACGAGTACCGGCCTTGAGTTCATCTAATTGACTTTGGGCTTCATCAATTCTCGCTTGTTGTGCATTAACATCTGTTTGCACTTCTTCGAGTTGTTCTCTGGTAATTGCCCCTTCTTGATACAATCCTAGCCGTCTTTGGTATTTAGATTGGGCTAAAGCTAATTGTTCCCTGAGATCGCGGACTTTTGCTTGGGCTGCGGCGATACTTTCTTTCCTGGAACCAGCTTGTAATTCTTGCAGTTTAGCCGTGGCTTGCGATCGCTGGGCGATGAGTTCTTGTTTTTGTGCTTCTAAATTGCGTGTATCTAGAGTAGCAATTAAAGTACCTCGGCGTACCTCTTGACCCTCTTGAACCAATAAACTAATTAATTGTCCCGAACGCTCAAATCCTAGTTCACTTGTCCGTTTAGCCACAATATTACCCGTATAACGGCGCGGTTCTTGGTGATGGGTGACAGGACTTAAAGTTAAGGTTCGCACAGGTAAGGCTGCCGTCTTGCTCTTATCGATTGCTAACGAAGCGGTTTCTTCTGAGGTGGTGGATTCAGAGGTGTCTTCTAAGAGGACATTACGCAGGGTAGGATAGGCAAAAACCGAGGTGGCCGCTAGGATCCCAGTAATAATTAATCGCCAGGGCAATCGCAGTTTTTTGATAGCAGTTTCTTGCTGTTTGGTGATGGGATTGGGGGAAGTCATAATCCAGTTCCAAATGAGTAGGGTTTAGTCAAAAGTAATAACAGATTAGCGAGGAAAGAACTATTTTTTGATCGCATAAGGCCGGAGGACAAAAGCCGCTGCTAGGGATAATATACCGGCGCACAAAAAGGCAATTTGTACCCCCCAGGGGTTATCAGGAGTTTTCCCGAAAGAAAGGATTAATCCTGTTAGAAAAGACCCCGCACCTTGGCTAAATTGAATTAGGAGACCCCTAGTTCCAAAAAATATTGCTTCTCGTCCCATTCCCTGTTGCTCCGCATCTTGATCGATAATGTCCGATAACATGGCATTCGGCAGACTAAAAAAGCTGGCTAGGGCTAAATTAGCGATGATTGAAAGGATTAACCAAGGAATCAAAGAATCTTGCCACCAAAAGCGACCACAGGCCATGGCAATCATACCCAGGCCAACCCAGATTAAAGAACCTTGAAAAACCAGTTTTTTGCCATATTTTTGCGCTAAGGGTAAAACTAGGGTAAATCCAGCTAAGGCACTCCCCACGATAATAGTATTAATCACGGCGGCAAAACTTACCTCTCGTTTGAGGAGAGCAATTACTAAAAAAGTCGGAATCACCGAGATAATACTAATCACCATCCACGCCAAGATCATGGTGATCATATATATACAAAAAGTCCGATTGGTAAAAGCCGCCGTTAAGGTGGTTTTAAAGTTAGGATATTTCCCCTTAGAAGGACTATATTCTTCTTTTTCTAGCAAGGGCATAGCTAGAGTAATTAGCCCAATAAGACTAATAGCAATACCCATCCCATGAAAGCCATAACTATCAGTTAACCAAGGGGCAATAATCCCACCAATGGTGGCACCAACTAAACCAAAAATTCCGATTTGAGTTGATAATTTAACTCTTCCTTCTGGGCTTTTAGCGAGAGTGGGCAACCAGGCTAAATAGGGAACATGGTAGGATGCCATGCCCACATAAAACACCCAAAGCATGGTGACTAAATAAATGAAGTAAGTGGTTTGATTTAAGTTATTAGGGGGATTAAACAACAGGATAAAACCACCAATTAAAGGGACTAAACTGGCCAGTATAAATGGTCTTCTTTTGCCCCAAGGACTCCAAAAGCGATCGGAAAAATAACCGACTACTGGCTGCACAAAAGCCCCAGCAATACGGCTAATCATTATCGCTATCCCCACTAAAGCAGAGGGCAATAAAATGGATAAGTTATAGTCATTGGGAATGCCCGGGTCGTAGCGATAAATTAGCATGGTTAGAAGGGCATTATTAACGATAAAGTTACCAAACCAACCAGTGATATAAGGAAGATAATCTATTCGGAGATGTTGCCATTTGCTAGAAGTGCTAGAAGTCATTAGAATTGGGGGAGAGATGGGTAGTTAGCAGTAGATTGTTAGGCTTATTTAAAGAAATTCGTAGCGACCGGGTGAGAGAATGTGATTGGGATCCAAGCTGTCTTTAATTTTCTGGATTAAGCAACTATAATCGTCTTGGGCTACGGGTAAACTATTCATAGAGTGGGTACTAAGACGGTAGGGATAATAGCCTTGATTGATCAATTCTGCCAACATTTCATCGTGACAATTTAAGGCTTTTTGGTCTTCTCCTTCTAGCAATCGATCATAAAAAATGGCAGCATTGATGTTGATATTGCGCTCGGTAATACAGTTAATGCCGATATTAGGTTCATAACCATATTTTTTAGCGATGCTGCTGATAATATTGAGAGCATTTCTGAGATGATTTCCCAGAAAAGGAACAGCGGGAACACACCAAATCATGCCACAGGCATCCAGGTCTAAATTCAACTTATCGGTGGGAGGCGTTTTTTTGCGCCAATAGGCCATCTTCAGCACTTTTTCGGTAATCATTCCTCGTTGGGGATTTTTGTGATAAATTAAATCCACCTTGTCCTTAATTTCCACACCAGTAAATACTTTAAAAATGGGACTCATTTTGCTGGCCATTTTGAACTTATTTTCATCAAAAAACATAAGTTTATTGACAATTCCTTTCAAGGCTTTTTCAATTAGGTTTCTTTCGACTTTTCCCTGTTCTGGTGAAGCCGAATATAAAGCGCCTTCTCCTATCCAAACACCGCCGCCCCATTGATGACTTAATTGTTCTAACAAATCGGGGGGTAAAGGAGTTTTTTCTTGGCATTCCTGCCAGGGATATTGTTGTTGAATGGACAACATTCGGTAGTTATTATTGATGTGGAAGGTGGTTTTAATTACGCCTGCCATTTTCAGTTGACGTAGTTTATCGATCAATAACTCTAATTTATTTTCTTGATCGATGCTATAGAAAAAAGCCTGAAAATATTCAGGATAGGGCGTTAACCAAAAAGTCATTTTGGTGACGATTCCTAGGTTAGATTGGGTAAAAATTCCATCAAAATAGGGACCGACTCCCCAACGATTGACCGCCCCTATTTGGGAATTTTCAAAGCGATTAAATCCCGTATGAACACATTCACCGGTGGGCAAAACTACTTCCATTCCACAGACATGATTAAAGCGATCGCCCAAAGGTCCTTTGGCTTCACCTCGTTCGAGAATATTGCCAATAATACTAGAATCAGGAGTCGAACCGGTGACACTCATTAATAATTTATTGCCATTTTTTTGCAAAAAATCGTAGAGTTGTCGCTGAGTAACACCCGCTTCAATAGTTACATAAGCTAGGGTTTCATTGTAATCCAAAATCTGATTTAATCGACTCAAATCCATTAAAACCGAACCGGTGCGGCTAGGAACTCGCGAACCATAACCCCAATTTTTACCTGTACTAATAGGATAGACAGGGGTTTGATAGCGATTAGCAATTTTTAGAGATTCTTGGACTTCTTGACGATTACCCGGGCGAATAATTGCCGGAATTTTAGCATCGGTTTCGTAGGTAGCGGTCTCGGCTTCTAGGCGTTTTTTGTTATCGGTGCTGACATATTCGGAGCCTAATAAATTTTCCCATTCTTGTAGAGCGTTAGTTAAATTGTCGCTAATAATATTTTCGGAAACAATTAGAGAGTCCATAGTATTTTTTTTCTCCTTGAAATTCAGGTATGAGGGGTAATTAAAGGGCCCTAGGGAACCGGCCCTGCTATCCGTGGCAATTAACTTTTAAGCGGTTGCTGTTTGCGAGAGAAAATTGCGCTAAAACTAGGAATAAAACGGGGAGTATTGGCGAAAACTGCTTGATAATTGGTGTCTTGACTCAAAGCTTCTTCTTCAGCCGGAATGCGTTGGATTAATAACCAAGCATTCAGGAGACTAAAGACTATAGATGTCAGATAAGCGGTATGAAACAAGGGAACCACCGCTAATTCCGTGATCATGGCCCACCAGTTAGGATGACGGATATATTGATAAATGCCATTGTCGATCACGGGTGTCTGAGGAACCGTGACCACCTGATGAATCCAGCGATCGCCCAAGGCTTCAATGGAGGCATAGCGGAGCTTTTGAGCTAAAAAAGTAGTAATTAGGGAAAATAAAGCCAATGCTGGAATAAAAGGTCGATCGAGCAGATAAACTTCCCCGATCATGCAAAGCATCCAGCTAGATTGGAAAATCTTGACGAATCCCACATAATTAGAACTATGCAGTTTGCCACCTTCCGCTAAGACTTTGGCCATATTCTGTTTACTCAGACGAGTAACGCGCACTCGTTGGACAATAATGTAACTAATCAGGGCAATGAAAACTATTTGGCTTAACATCCTTAAATATCCTTAGAATTGAACTAAAATGGCTTCTTGAGCAAATCCAGGCCCCATGGAAATTATTAATCCGTAGGAACCCGTGGGAGGATGGGGACGGGAAAGGGTTTCATCGAGAATGCAGAGGATAGTAGCAGAGGCAATATTGCCAATTTCTGCCAAAATATCCCAACTAACCTGTAAAACATCCGGTTCTAAGTGAAATTCTTCAACTATTGCATCGAGAATCTTTGGACCTCCCGGATGCACCATCCAACAGACAATTTCCTCGAGGGAAACTCCTGTTTTTTCCAGTAAAGATGTCACCGCTTTTCTCACCCCACCCTTGACGTAATCAGAGACTTCTGGGCGAAGAATTTGGCGAAAACCGTAGTCTGTTAAAGGTAATGCCATTAAATGCTCTGTGTGGGGCATTAACAGCGATTGAGTGCCGATAATCTTCAGTTTTGCTTTACCTTGCTTGACTAAGGGATGTTCATCTCCCGCTAAGAGCACAGTACCGACTCCATCACCAAATAAAGCCGCTACCACAAGGGTCATAATGATATTGCTATATTGAGAGGGATCTTCGGGTAATTGTCCCAATAATTCCGTTAAATCGCTATGAATTGACCCTTGCCAAAGGCCAGAGGAGGGATCGGTGGTAAACAAGATCGCTGCTTCGGTGGGATGTCCTTGCAGATAATCGTTTACTCTGGCTAATCCTTGGGCGCCCCCCAAACAGCCGACACCCGATAACGCTTGCCGCTTGATATCGAGGGAAAAATCTAGACGATTGAGGAGTAAACTTTCTAGGGAAGGAACGGAAGGAAGAACAGTAACGGAGGTAACTAGGGAGATTTCTTTAGGAGAAAGAGCGGCTTTTTTGAGCAAATTAGTTACTGTCGATGTTACTAAATCCATAGTTAGATCGACCATTTGACGAAAGGGTTGGGCGATTCCGGGAGGATTATCGGCATCGAATTCATCTAGGGGAATAGTGAAGTATCGCCCTTGAATTTTGACATTACTGAAAAAACGATGAATTTGTTCTAAATCAAAAAAGGTTTGTTCCTGGAAGTCGAGTTGATTTTCTCGGCAATAATCTTGAAGAAGATTAGCACAATGATTTCTGATATTGACTTCTAGAACTTCTTGGGGATAGTAATGTTCTGGAAAACCAGTAGCTGTCTCAATAATGTAGGGCATTGGAGTTAAGAGAGAGGGATTTCAGGGGGTTAATTATGGTGGGAGATTTAAGCCAGTAATCGGCGAGCTAATCCTTGGGCTTCGCGTATATAACCCAATTTGTCAATCACTAAGGAGTGAGTACCGCTATGGTGTTTATTGTCGGCGCTTAAATTGGCACTAATTTGACGTTTTAGCTTTTCAAATTTATAGACAAACCGGGATTTTTTATCCTGAGCTTGTAGATAAGCGGCCACTAAATTACTTTGTTCTTCAAATACTCGCCAGTGGGTGCCAGTGGGATGAACCATTCCGATGACAAACAGGTTATTTTCCTCTGGGTGAAAAACATTCATATAGAGGTTAGGCTGGGTGGTTCCTTCTTGCCAATTTAAATCAGATTTGTCAATAAAAGAAAATTCAATTTTGTAACCAGTGGCGTAGATAATCAGATCAATTTCTTCTGTACTGCCATCGGCAAAAATAACTTTCTTTCCGTCTAATTGTTGAATATTAGGCTTATGGGTGACATCTCCATGCACATAATAACGATAGATTTGTTGGTCACTATTGGGAATAATTAGACCGTTACTTTTACAGTCTGTAGGAATATTGAGTTTTTTGAGATTAACTCCTTGTAAGAATAGAGCTATTGGTGATAATAAAGCCATCATTTTCATGTGTTCTTGGGCTGGAATTAGATTCATGATTGGCGTGTTAATCATCACCCATTCTGGGGGCAAACCGAACAAAAATTTCGGCATACAGAGAAAGCCACGACGGGTACTATGGAAAGTTTTACTGCCATTAATAGCCGCTTCGACGACTAAATCCATGGCTGATTGTCCCGCTCCAACTACTAGGACTTTTTTAGCATTTAGTTGAGCGGGATTATCATAATCTTTTGAATGGATAATTTCCCCGTCAAAATGCCCAGAAAATTGAGGAATATTCGGTTTACTATGATAACCACTAGCGATTAAAACCCCTCGGTATCGTCTGGTTTCTTGGTTGCTAAGGGTGACATCCCAAAAGTTACCCACCTTTTTTGCTTTCTCCACGCTGAGATTAAATTCCATGAAATCATAGAGATTAAAATGAGCGGCATAATTGCGAAGATATTCATAGACTAACCGATGATTGGGATAATCTGGGTAATCTTTTGGCATGGGAAAATCGGAAAAAGGTTGTGTGGTTTTATGACCAATCAGATGTGTATTTTTATACATTGGACTATCGGGACGATCATAAATCCAAATACCCCCAACATCCTGGGCAGATTCGATAACATTAAAGGGAATTTTGGCTTTGCTTAAGGCTCTAGCCGCCGCTAATCCTGCGGCACCAGCCCCAATAATACAGTATTGCTCTTTGTAATCTAAAGTCATGATTTTTCTCCCTTGAATAGTTGGTTGATTAGGCAGTCATTTGTTCAGGAAACTCTCGTAAACTTTGGCCAATTATTTTCATAATTTTCTCCGTATGTTGATTGATAAAGAAATGTCCTCCCGGTAAGGTATGCAGGACAAAATCTTGATTGGTTTGCAGTTGCCATTGTTGTAATTGATCGGCAGAAACCTTGGCATCGTTGTGGCCTCCAAAAACGGTAATAGGACAATTTAAGGGTTGACCTTGTTGATAAGAATAGGTCTCTAGGAGTTTGAAATCTGCTCGTAAAATTGGCAAAAAAGCCGCCATTAAATCGGGATTTTTGAGGAGAGTTTCTGGAGTTCCTTGAAAATGACCTAAAGCTGTTAAAAATTGCTCATCTCCCAGACGATGAATGGGTAAATCGGGATTGACAATTTGAGGCGCTCGAAATCCAGACATAAATAAATGTTGGGGTAGATTTTGCCGAGTTTTAGCTAATTCTCTGGTTAATTCAAAACTGATTAAAGAACCCATGCTATGACCAAAAAAAGCATAAGGTTGGTCTAAATAGGGAGTCAGAATCGGAATGAGACGATTAATCAGGGATTTTAGCGATGTAATCGCAGTTTCCTGAAGACGCGTTTCGCGTCCGGGTAGTTGAATCGCCCACAATTCCACTTGCTTGGGGCAGTAATTCAGCCAATTTTGGAATACGGAGGCACCCCCACCAGCGTAGGGAAAACAAAATAGACGAATGTGGGCGTTAGGATTAGCTTGTTTGCGAATTAGCCAAAGTTTCGGATCATTAGAGATATTTTCGGCTTTAGTCGTCTTGATTGGTTTTTTCTGTTTTGAGGGGAGAGGAGTTTTATTGCTAGTTGCAGGTTGGGAATTTTGGGTGATTAAGTTGAATATTTGCGGTAAAAACTGCTCAATACTCAATCCCGCTAGGTATTCTACGGGAACAATAATTTTTAAATCCTCCTCTAGTTGACGTCGTAATTGACTGGACATGAGAGAATCTAAGCCTAAACTAGAGAGCGGTTGCTTGCTATGTAGCTTAACCATGGATAAACCGGTAATCTGTTCTAAAACACCGATAATGTAGGTTTCTAGTTGTTTAAGCTGTTTCTCTGCGGGTGTGGCCAAAAGAGAGTCAAGGGTAATTAGATGACCAGAAGATGATGCGGTGGTGGTTTTGACAACTTCTGGCGGTTGCGGCGGTGTTTCTAGGAGATATTTCGACAATTTAGGCAATAATTGCGCTTCTTCTGGGGTCAAGTCGCCTGTTTTTAGCCAATAACTACTTCTTTCAAAGGTGTAGGTCGGTAAGATACAGGGTTTACTGTCTTGATTGGCCGTTATCTCTTGCCAATTCAGGGCGAATCCCCGCAGATAAAGCTGACTGACACTCTCGAGGATTTGTTGTCGGTCAGAGGTTTGACGACGCAAACTGGGCAACCAAAGACAAGGATAATTTTTATCCAGTAGGCTGCCCATGGCCGATAAAACGGGATGAGAGCCGCATTCGACAAATAGCTCATAACCGTTGTCCAGTAAGGTTTTTATCCCATCGGCAAAGCGAACAGAAGACCGGAGATGACGACACCAATAATCGGGAGTAGTGACCTCAAAATTGACTAACTTGCCATTAAGGTTAGAAATTAAGGCTCGTTGGGGGGGATGATAGGTGATAGTTTCAGCAATTTGTCGGAACTCGTCTAAAATCTCCTCCATCAGAGGGGAATGAAAAGCTTGAGAGACATTTAACGGGGTAATCTTCAGATTTTTGACCTGAAGCTGTTTTACCAGGGTTTCTATGGTCTCTGCAGCACCGGACAGGACAATATTATCCTGACCATTAATAGCGGCAATAGCTACCTGAGATTGATAGGGGGCAATTAAGGGACTAATTTCAGCTTCACTAGCCGAGATAACGACCATTGAACCACTTTTTCCCACAGAATCCATCAATTTAGCCCGATAGAAGACTAATTTTAAGGCATCTTCTAAACTAAAGACTCCAGCAACACAGGCGGCCACATATTCCCCTAAACTATGACCCATAACCCCATGGGGGCTAATTCCCCAGGATTCCCAGAGTTTAAAAAGGGCGTATTCGAGAGCAAATAGGGCAGGTTGGCTGTAAAAAGTTTGATTGAGATGATTTTCTTGGTCAATAATCTCCGTTAGGCAATAGTCCCCATATTGACGGAGAATCTCAGCACAGCGATCGAGTGTTTGACGAAATAGAGGATAGGATTGGTATAGTTCCCTTCCCATACCGGGGTATTGAGAACCCTGTCCTGGAAAGAGAAAGGCAATTTTTGCCCGATTTTTGCCATTAAATTCACTTTTTTGGCGAAAAGAACTGGGTTCACCTTGAACGAAAGCGGTTAATTTTTCTTGAAGTTGGCAGTGACTAGAGACAATACAGGTGAAACGATGGGGTAATTGGGAGCGACTGCGATTGCTAGTGGCACAAATGGAGCTTAAAGCAATATTTTTCGCATTTTCTAGGTAATTTGCGTATTTTTGGGCTAGTTTGATTAAAGCCGATTCGCTCTTGGCTGAGAGGGTGAACAGATAGGGCGATGAATCAGGTGCCGCAGTCGTTTGAGGTTCGTAAGGGTATTCTTCGAGAATAATATGGGCATTAGTGCCATTTAAGCCAAAAGAACTAACTCCAGCTAAACGAGAAGAATTTTCACTAACCCATTCACGGTTTTTAGTCGGAACTTTCAGCGGTTGATTTTCCCAGTCTAGATGGGGTGTCGGTTGCTGGAAGTGGAGATGGGGGGCAATTTGTCGATGTTGCAAGCATAAAATCACTTTCATCAGTCCAGCAATACCAGCGGCCGCTTCTAGATGGCCGATATTGGTTTTGACGGAACCAACCCAAACCGGTTGGGGATTTTTAGCAAAAACTGTCGATAATGCACCTAATTCAATGGGATCGCCCAAAGAAGTGCCAGTTCCATGGGCTTCAATATAGCTAATGTCCTCTGGCTTTACCTGAGCATTTTTTAAAGCTTGACGAATCAATTGTTCTTGACTAAGTTGATTGGGAACTGTTAAACCGCTACTCGTACCACCATGGTTAACGGCCGAACCTTTAATTAGTCCTAAAATCAAGTTATTATCCCGAATAGCCGCAGATAAAGACTTTAAAACTATAATACCGCCGCCTTCTCCCCGCACATAGCCATTTGCTGTTCTATCAAAGGTTTTACAACGACCGTCAGGAGACAACATCTGGGCGCGGGATTCCATGATAGTAACGAAGGGAGTTAACATTAGGTTGACTCCCCCGGCTAGGGCAACTTCACACTCGTTATTGCGTAAACTTTGGCAAGCTAAATGAACAGCGACTAAAGAGGAGGCACAAGCAGTATCAACCGTTAAAGTTGGGCCATGAAATCCAAAAAGATAGGATAAACGTCCCGAAGCTACACTTTTAGCATTTCCCGTTCCCGTATAGGCATCAATCAGAGCGGGATGATGGCTAAAATGGGAGTAATCTTGAGTCATCATGCCGATAAATACCCCCGTTTGACTTCCTCGCCGATTTAAGGGTGATATTCCCGCATTTTCCAGAGCTTCCCAGGCTAGTTCCAGCAGTAATCGCTGTTGCGGATCCATTTGTGCCACCTCCCGGGGAGAAAGACCAAAAAAATCAGCGTCAAATTGATCTATCGGTTGATTTAAGAAGCCACCGTGACGGGTATAGACTTTTCCCCTTGCATCGGGCTTAGGATCGTAATAATTGTCAATATTCCAGCGTTGCGGCGGAATTTCGCTGATGGCATCGGTTCCTGATTGCAATAATTCCCAAAAAGTTTCCGGGGAATTAGCTCCCTGGGGAAAGCGACAGGACATACCAATAATTGCAATTGGTTCATTTTTGGCTTTTTCTAGGGTATGTAGCTTAGTTTTTAAGACCTTAATTTGATTTAAGGCATCTTTTATTAAGCTCATTTGATCGGTTTTGGCAGGTATTTGTGTCATGGTAAACAGGTTATTTAGATAGGGTTTGAGGTCTGCTTTTCTAGCTTAAGGAATTTAACTCCTGTAGCAGTAAATCGGACAATTCTTCTAGGGATAAATCTTCTTCGTTGAGGGGATCAAGATTGTTATCTTGATTTAGTCCTATTGCTAAGGGTTTTAAACTAAAGTCAAGGTCAATAACTTCAGCTACTAGATAATCGACCAAACTGGTCACTGTTGGGTATTTAAAAGTGATAGTTGCCGCCAGAGATTTACCTAAATCCTTGGCTAAACGATTGCGTAATTCCACCGTCATTAAAGAATCCATTCCCAACTCAAAAAAACCTTGGTCAACTTGGGTAAATTCTCTAGCTGGAATACCGAGAATTTCCGCTACAATCCCTTGAACATGAGCAGTCAAAGCCGCAAAACGCTCCTCAATTGGTACTGTCCTTAAGACATTAATAAAATTATTGTCTGGGGTTAATTTTTGGGCTGAAAAACTCTGGAAATCTCGTAATAAAGGCGGAATTTTTTGATTCTCGAAACTGTTAAAAAAGCTATTCCAATTGAGAGAAGCGACAGTTACCTGTGTCCGAGAAGTCGTCAGCAATGTTTCGAGGAGATGTAAACATTTTTGGGGATCAAGAGGGGTAAAACCCTGTTTAATTAGCCTTTTTTTCGCTTTTTCGCCTAAATTTTCGGCCATACCACCCTCTGCCCAGGGACCCCAATTAACGGTCAGGGCCGGCAGTCCTTGCGCTTGACGATAATGGGCTAGACTATCTAAAAAGGCATTAGCACTAGCATAATTACTCTGTCCAGAAGACCCTAACACCGAGGCCATCGAGGAAAAATTAATAAACCAGTCTAAATCCACTTCTTGACTGAGGAGATGCAAATTCCAAGCGCCGAGTATTTTGGGGGAAAAGACGCGCTCAAATTTCTCCCAAGTCTGTTTGGATAAGCTGGCATCCTCTAACACCCCGGCCGTGTGAATAATGCCTTTTAAGGGGGGTAACTGTTGCTCGATTATCTCAAAAGCCCGACGCATTTGGCCAAAGTCGCTAACATCGGCGGCAAAAACTTCTACATTGGTTCCCTCTTGTCGCCATTGGTCTATAATTGGTTGGGTTTCTGGAGTTATTCCCCGGCGACTCAGTAAGACGAGGCATTTTGCTCCTTTTTTCCTTAACCAATTAGCCACTTGCTGCCCTAAGGCCCCTAGACCACCAGTAATAAGATAGGTGGCATTTTCGGCAATTTCTCGGTTTTTTAGCGACGATTTCGGGATAAATCGCCCTAAACGAGCCACATAGCTCCGGCCTTGCCGCCAAGCGATTTGATTTTCCTCCTCCGCACTTTGTAAAGATTGGAACACCTCTAGGGCTAAGGTGTGGCTATCCTGAAATTTATCTCCATCTAGACACAGACAGCGCAATTCTGGGTATTCTAGGGCAATAGTCCGTCCTAATCCCCAGAGGGAACTTTGGGCAAGGGCAATCACTGTGGGCTGAGAAGGAATGTATTGAGCCGATTGGGTGACAATATAGAGGCGAGGAGAGTAATTAACCTCTATTTTGCCTAGTTCTTGCACTATTTCCAGCAAAGTTCCACAAATTCGCTCCTGAGTGACGGCTAGGTTTTGATTATTTTCTAAAGCTTGGTCGTCATCGATTCCCCAGAGATAAATTAGACCTTGATAGGGTTTTTTGAGGAGATATTGCCAAGTCTGGCGATTGTTTTCGGTGATAAGTTGGCATCTATGCCCTTGTTGCGCCAATTTTTCGGCTAATTGTTGCCCCACTCCCTTTTTGTCAGCAAAAATTAACCAATCTCCTGTTTCTGTCCAATCCATTCCCGTCAAGTCCGTGGCTTGCCAAGTAATTTCGTATAAACTATCCTTGAGGTCGTTGGTCTGGGAAAAGAGGGTTTCTGGCCGGGCCTGTTGAAAGGTTAATCCGTCAATTTGGCTAATTAATTGACCCGATTCGCTGAAAATAGTCAAATCAGCGATTAAGATGCCGTTTTGCAAATTGCTATGGCTGAAGCGACCATGACAGTATATAGAGGTGTCCTTAACTCCCGAAAAGGTCAATCGGTCAATATTAGTGGGAAGATAGGTGCTATTCCCCGCGGGAAATAGTGCCGACATAGCGTGAAAGCAACCATCAAGTAAGACAGGATGTAGCTGGTAATCCACCGCTTGCGAGAGTAGATGGGAAGAAAGTTGAATTTTTGCGACAATTTCGGACTGATTGCGGTAAAGTTGCTGGATAACTCGAAAACTTTCCCCGTAGTTCACTCCTTTACTTACACAGTCCTGATAATGCTGTGCGATTTCGATTTTTTGGTGACAACGGTCCCGGATATCTGTCCAATTGCCGCTGGGTAAGTCCTGGTTTTCATTGGTTAAATTACCGGATAGATGCAGTAGGGAAACTTCCCCTTCCCCAAGACTGAGAATCTGAAATTGTCCCCCCGCTAGTAAGCTTAACTGTACCTTTTTACTCTGGTTTTCTGAGAAAATTAAGGGTCGATTCAGACTCAATTGGCCAATAGTAAACTGCTGATTGGGATATTGTTGACCGGCTGCCACTATAATCATCTCTAGATAGGCCGCGGCCGGGAAAACTACCTGGCCAAAAACTTGATGTTCTTGCAGATAGCTCGGAGAGCAGGGAGAAAGAGAGGATTGATAGTGAACATCCTTTGACCCCAATAGATGCAGCGGTTGCTGTAGGAGAGGGTGGAAAGCTGCTGCTGTCGGGGTTTTTAGCTGAGAATCAATGTAATCTAACCAATAGCGTTTTCTTTGGAAGGGATAGGTAGGTAAGGGGATTTTTTCGCGTAAATAATCCAGGTCGAATCCATTCCAGTCAATTTTGACCCCTTTTACATAAAGGGTCGCTAAACTTTGGAGTAGGGTTTCCCAATTCGACTGTTTTGGGGATAAACTAGCTAACCAGAGACCTCGGTCGGGGAGATTTTGCTGACCTAGGTTAATTAATGTGGTTTTTGCGCCAATTTCTAGGAATATTTCCGTATTTAACTCTCCTAATCTTTCTATACCCCGGGCAAACTCTACGGGAGACAGTAGATGATTAACCCAATATTGGGAAGTTGCTATCTCTGCATCGATAACATCCCCAGTCAAGTTAGAAATAAGGGGAAGACGTGGGGAATTATAGGTGATAGTTTCGGCAATCTTGGCAAATTCCCCCACCATACCCGTCATTAAGGGAGAATGGAAAGCATGGGAAACCCCTAAAGTCTGACTTTCAATGCCTCTCTGATTAAAGTTAGCGATTAAATGGTTAATAGCCTCAGTTTCGCCAGAAATGACTGTATTTTCTCGACTATTGACCGCAGCAATGGTACAGATGCCCCTAATCTTCCTCAGATGATTGGTCACGGTGTCGGAATCGGTAAAAATTGCCGCCATTATGCCGTTTTTCGGTAATGTCTGCATTAAGCGTCCCCGATGGGCAATTAACTTCAAACCGTCTTCTAAGCTAAAGACTCCCGCTAAACAAGCGGCCACATATTCCCCTAAACTATGACCGATGAGAGCATCGGGTTTCACTCCCCAAGATAACCAGAGCTGGGCGAGGGCATATTCCAGAGAAAATAGGGTAATTTGACTGTAAAAAGTCTGATTAATCAACTGACTGGTTTTTTCGTCCCCATATAACACTTGCAGTAAGGATTTCACCCCATAGCTCCGTAAAATTTCGTCACATTTCTCTAAAGTTTGGCGAAAAGTCGGTTGCGTTTCGTAGAGTTCCCTAGCCATTCCGGGATATTGTGAACCCTGTCCCGTACACATAAAAGCCAGTTTAGGGGCTTTTTTCGAGGTTAAAAGACTTTTTTGACCTGAAAAGCGATTTTCACCCCTAATAAAGTCTTTTAAAGCTTGCTCAAGCTGTTTTTGAGCCAGAAAGGGAATAGCTAAACGATGCTCAAAATGCGATCGCCCAGTATTAGCGGTGTAGGCCACATTTGCCATGACCGTCTGGGAATTTTGACCGAAAAAATCGTAGTAGCGTTGAGCTAATTCCCGTAAGGCCGGCTCACTTTTCGCCGAAAGGGTAATTAAATGACAAGGACGTTCTAAATGAGGTTTTTCGTCACCAAGCCGCTCAAAATTGCTTTCCTCAACGATTAAATGGACGTTAGTGCCACTCATCCCAAAAGCACTCACTCCAGCCCGTCGGACTCCTTCTCTGACCAACCAAGGGGTAAGAGTGGTGGGGATTTTGACCGGCAGTTTTTCCCAGGGAATATAGGGATTAGGGTTCTTAAAATGAAGATTAGGGGCGATTTGCTGATTTTGTAGCTGTAAAACTGTCTTAATTAACGCCGCAATTCCCGCAGCTCCTTCCAGATGCCCCATATTAGTTTTCACGGTTCCCAAAATCAGGGGATTATCTTGGCTATGACCCTGGCCATAAATTTTCCCTAAGGATAAAACCTCGATGGGATCTCCTAAAGATGTACCTGTACCGTGAACTTCGACGTATTGTAGATCTTTAGGTTGAATTTTCGCTCTTTCGAGGGCTTGTCTGAGTAAAGCTTCCTGTGCCTGACCATTGGGGGCGGTTAAGCCATTACTTTTTCCATCGTGATTGACAGCCGAACCGCGAATTTGGGCGAAAATAAGATTGCCATCTCGGAGAGCATCACTGAGACGTTTTAAGACCACGACACCGCAACCTTCGCCGCGACCATAACCATCGGCCGAAGCATCAAAGGTTTTACTGCGACCCTGGGGAGAAACGGCTTTTAATTTACAATTACTAATCGCAGTGGCCGGGGTTAACATCAGATTCACACCCCCCGCTAAAGCGAGATTACATTCTTGGCCGCGCAGACTTTGACAGGCCAAATGTACTGCCAAGAGGGAGGAGGAACAGGCCGTATCAATTTGCAGAGTCGGACCGTGAAACCCAAATAGATAAGAGATTCTGCCGACGGCAATAGCGCGACTGGTTCCTAAACTGTTGTAAGCATCAATGTGATTGACTACGCCTTGATGAAAACACAATTGGGCATAATCATCGCGAAAAATGCCCATAAATACGCCAGTTTGACTATTAATCAAACTTTCTGGCGCAATAGCCGCATTTTCTAGGGATTCCCAACAGACTTCTAACAGTAACCGTTGTTGCGGATCCATGGCGGCGGCTTCCCGAGGTGAGATGCCGAAGAAAGCTGGGTCAAATTCGTCAACTTTGTCTAAAAATGCCCCTTCCCGACTATACATTTTCCCCGGAACATCGGCATCGTGGTGATAATAATCGGCAATATTCCAACGTTCTAGAGGAATTTCCGTTACTGCATCGATGCCATTAACCAATAACTGCCAATAACTCTCGGAATCATTGACTCCTGCGGGAAAACGACAGCCAATACCCACAATAGCGATGGGTTCGGTTTGCGCTTTGACCATTGCATCGAGGTGTTTGTATTGTTCTAAAAAAGCTTGTTTTTGTTGATTCATATTCCTAACAACTCTTGTCTTGTTATGTCACGTCACTTTCATCTCAGGTTATGCTTGGGAAAAAGTCACGGATAAGCAGGAAAAACCTTGATACTGTCGGGATGGGAAAATTTAGTGGCATAGTCACAATTGTCCCCGTGACTCTGAGGTGGGGGATAGGTCAAGGGAAATTAGCTATCCTATCCCCACCAGCGATTAACTAAAGAAGGCAGAGATTTCTTCTTCGGATATTTGGGGTAAAACTGCTAAAATTTCGCTTTTTTCTCGATTATTTGCCGATTCAGCCGCCGTATTGCTTTGATTAATCTGGTTAGCTAAATATTCTGCCAAACTATCAATAGTGGGATAATTCCAAACAATGGTGGCTTCGACGGGGATTCCCGACCAATCGGCAATATCTTGGGCTAATTCCACGGCAAAAATTGAATCTAAGCCAAAATCAGCAAAAGACTGGCTGGTTTGGATAGTGGCTGGATTGACCTTTAATTTCTGGTGTAACCAATTACCTAACCACGTTTCCACCTTTTCGGGAGTTTGTTGGCTAAGAAGGGACTTTTTCGGACTAGAGGGGCTATTTACTCCGTCTTGCCGCGGTTGACTAGCAATTTCGACCAGAGAAGTTTCAGCTTGAGGATGAGTCTGTTTAGCTTCTGGTTCCAACATCAATAACTCGTCGAGTTGATAATCGGAACCCTCTAGACGTTGTTCGATATCATCAATAGATTGAGTATAATCGAGGATACGATCGCGGATAGTTGCCACCGAAGAAGCAAAGTTTTCTTCGGGTGTTCCCCGGAGAGCTTTCTGCACAGATAAATCAAACTGCAATTGACTCCAAGCTAGGGCATGACTGTACTTTTCCCCGGGGTGAATTTGGGCCATTTTCGCTGTTGTTGCTACTAAAGCGGCGTAACAACCCAATTCTCCGATTAAAGAATAAGCCCAAGCTAAGGCGGCAGAACGATCACCCCAGAGATTAGACTGGAGACAACGCTGATTAATAGATTGGGCAGTGGTGTGGAGTTGCAGGGCAATCTCGGGCGCTTCCAGAACTTTTGTCAGAAATTCGCCTAATTTGTCCGTATGGGTGATACTTTTGCCCAAAAAGATTTTCAAACTTTCGTTAGGACCTTCGCCAATTCGTAAAACTCTGGCATCCCGGAGAATTTGCGGGGCAAGATTAGTTTCCATGTAACCTCTACCCCCGAGCATCTGAACGAGACTATCGGCCGCTTCCCAGAGGTAATCAGCCCCCGTAATCTTGGCAATAACGGCCATTTCCCTGGGAACGGCAACTTTTTGGTCTAAGGCGGTGGTGATACACTTTAAGAGACTGGACAAGGCCACCGTAGCCCCAGTTAAATGGTCAAAACGGGCTAAAGTAATCGGACTTTCTAGCAATTTACCGGTAGCGATCGAACGACGACTGGCATAACGTAACATTAATTGTAGACAGCGTTTCATGCCGCCAACTCCCATCATGCCAATCCCTAAACGGGCATAAAGTAAAGCATCGTCGGCGGGTTCAGTGCCATTGCCCAATTCTCCCAGCAATTGCTCTTTAGTGACTAAAACATCCTCAAAATAGATGGCATTTTGCATAATTCCCCGTAATCCCATAGTTAGGGATTCAGGTCCCAAACGCAGACCGGGGGTGCCTTGACGGACAAGAAAACCTGTCAAACCGTTATTCCCCGGTTCTTCGGAATCAAGCAAACGGACAAAAACATTAATCATTCCGGCCCAAGCGGAACCATTCCAACGCTTAAGTCCGCGAATTCGCCATTTATCTCGACCATCCGGCACTGCAACGGTACTAATTGCCCCGATATTCGCTCCTGCTTCCGGTTCCGTCATGCCAAAGGAGGATAATTGTCTTCCTGTCGCTAAAAGAGGTAATAATTCTTGCTTGAGGGAAATAGTCCCGTAGTTGAGCAGCGGACGGATACCTAAGCTGTTATTGAGACTGACCATCGTCGCCAAGGTTAAATCAATGGCGGCTAATTGTTCCATCACCTGCAAAAAATTGCGATTATTAAGGGCTATTCCCCCGTATTCTTCGGGAATCTGCATTCCCATCAGTCCTTGATTGCCAAAATCCATGACAATATAGGGCGGCACACAACGACGGTCATCAATCAGATGGGAATTAATGCGAGTTTTGGCGTAATCTCGCAACCAAGTCAAGATTTGCTCGGTTTTTTCTTGACTAGCGGTTGTGGGGTCAGCTTGGTGACTGCTGAGGGGGGGGGTTAGCGTCGGCATAGGAGATGAAATTAGTGGAAGTTGCTGGTTTAAATACTGTTGACGGCAAGCGTGGCGTTGAATTTTGCCGCTAGAAGTTTTGGACAGAGATGCGGGTTTGATAAAAGCGATATCATAAACTTGCAATTCGTGTTCTTGAAAAACCGCTCGACGAACTGCTTCTAGGGCTTTTTGCTGGTTAAAAC
The DNA here is from genome assembly GCF_027532095.1 of Microcystis sp. LE19-195.1E. Classification (NCBI taxonomy): domain Bacteria; kingdom Bacillati; phylum Cyanobacteriota; class Cyanophyceae; order Chroococcales; family Microcystaceae; genus Microcystis; species Microcystis sp. LE19-195.1E. The sequence goes on along the minus strand of NZ_JAPZSZ010000066.1, from coordinate 23,508 downwards.
GGCGAATTGCCGTTCTTTCTACCTCTTGAACCAGGACTAACTTTTCTTCTGCCTCGATTTCTACGGTAAAGGCGGCAGTTCCACTGGGGCAAAAGTCGGGATAGCATTGTTCTACGGTCTGTTCGATATCCTGGGGATAGTAGTTACCGCCGCGAATAATCATCAGGTCTTTCAAGCGTCCAGTGATGTATAGTTGACCCTGATGAATAAAACCTAAATCCCCTGTACGCAAATAAAAACCCTGTCCGGTATCGGCGATAACTGCTTGAAAAGTTTTTTCTGTAGCTTCGGGATGTTGCCAATAGCCCTGGGCAACGGTTTTGCCTTTCACCCAAATTTCTCCCACCTGCTGGGAGGGACAGCGTTGACAGGTTTCAGGATTAACAATGGCAATTTCTGTGTCGATTTCTGTTTGTCCACAACTGACTAAGGATTGAGAATTTGGGCTTTTTTCCGTAAAAACGATTTGATGACGGTTTAAAGCGGCTTTTTCAACCCAGCAGATTTGAGGAACTTGATTTTTCCTAACAGCAGCAACTTTTAAGGTGGCCTCGGCTAAACCATAACCCGGACAAAAAGCGGCAAACTCAAAACCACAGGGGGCAAATTTACGAGCAAATTCGCTTAAAATTTCCATTCTGACGGTTTCTGCGCCATTTAAAGCCACTTTCCAACTGCTTAAGTCTAAATCCGTCAGCTGCTCCTCTTTAATCTTGTCAAGACAACGTTTATAGGCAAAATTAGGGGCGGCAGTGTGGGTGGCCCTGTATTTGCTGATGGCATTTAACCAACCGAAAGGACGTTGTAAAAAGGAAACCGGAGACATTAGATAACAGGGAAATCCTCGATAAAAAGGCAGTAAAATGCCATAAATTAGCCCCATATCATGAAAAGTTGGCAACCATGTCACCATAACGCTCTTTTCATCGTGTTCCCAACCTAAATCTAAATCTCGGAGGTTGGTCAAAAGATTCTCGTGATTGACCATCACTCCTTTGGGAGTCCCCGTGGAACCAGAGGTGTATTGTAAAAAGGCTAAGGTCTCTGCTTTTATCTGAGTGGGGTGGTCTTCGGCTAAACTTTTGCCGATTAAGCTATCCGTAGCTAGAAAGGGAATATCTCTGTCTAGTTGCCTTTTTAATTGGTCTAATTCCGATTGTGTGCTTAAAAGTAAGCTTGCTTGCGAATTATTAATAATAGAAGTTAAGCGAGCCATCTTTTGGTTTTTCTTGGGCAAATTAACTGGAATTGCCACTACTCCTGCTAATAAACAGCCGAAAAACCCAGTAATAAACTCTAATCCCGAAGGGTATGCCAATAAAACTCGTTCCCCCGGTAATAGAATGGATTGGAGACTATTGGCAATCGCTTGCGCTTCCAGAAATAATTCCCCGTAGGTAAGGCGTTTTTCTTCGGTTTCGCCATCGACTAAAAAGGTATAAGCAGTTTTGTGGGGTTGGTATTGGGCGCGATAACGAATAATATCGACTAAACTGCTTATTTCTGACAAATTAAGCTTAGTATCTAAACAAAGAGTCATTTTTTTACTCCCTATTATTAAATGGAATCGAAGACAAAGATTTAATCCTCTCGCACCGGGAAAAGTTTCTGGTGACGGGGGGCGACGGTCACTCTAGGGGTGATTTGGGCTTAAATTAAAGGTTTCTCCGTAAATTTCGCCATAGCAGAGCTTCTGAGTCCCAAAACGTCCCCCATACTCGCTCAAGGGTTCATCAGCGTATCCCAAGGCTAACAGACAACAGACATCGACCGTATCGGGAATTTGGAAATACTCGCGCAAGGGTTTAGCCACAAATCCTTCTAGGGGACAACTATCCACCCCCAAGCTTTGCGCCGCTATCATGAGATAAGTAACCGCAATCATAACTTGTCGGTTGCTCCAAGCTTCTGGAGACTGATAACAGGGTTTAAATTGGAAAAAAGGCGGAATGGCCATGTGCATGAACTTGGCCCGTTTTTCGGAAATCGTCCCCTCTTGCTTTCCTAACTCAATCACTTGATTAATGTAACCACGATGGTTAACTTGGCGATCGCCACAACAGATTAAAACCACGGGTGCATCGACCAATTTATCTTGTTCAAAGCCGAATTCTCGCAATTTTGCCTTATTTTCTGGTTCTCTAACCACAATAAATCGCCATGGTTGCAAATTATAACTAGAGGGTGCTTGGAATCCTAAACGAAAAATTTCGGCTAAAATTTCTTCGGGAATGGCATCGGTGCGAAATTTACGAGTAGAGCGTCTTTTTTGAAATATTTCAGCAATATTCATCATCTAACCCCTTTTATAAGACGTTTTCAACGGTTTAACCTAAAAAACTTTCGGGAATCGCTGGTCCCCATTGATAGAGAATATCTAACCCACCCGCATGAAGTTCTGGCTCGGTGGTTTGCTCGAAAAGGTCTCCATCGGTAAAATGTTCAATGAGGCTACCAAAAGGATCTTGCCAATAGTCAAACACTTGACTTCCCAACAAATGGCGACCAATACCCCACACAGGAGTCCATCCTTTTTCTCGCAACCAATCGTGGCCGATTTTAATAGAGTCAAAATCTTGTACCTCGAAGGCAGTATGATGGACTTTGGGGTGAGAACCTTGCAACATGGCGATGGTGTGATGATCAACCCATTCGTCTCCCCGTTGACAACGAAGAAAACCCCCGACTCGTAAACTGGGATGGCCGTAATAAATTAAATCTGTTGCTTTTAAGCCAAAAGTCTGCTGATACCAGTGATAGCTTTCCTCAAAGTCTTTGACATCAATAGCTAGATGACCTAGACGTAAAATAGGTGCGGGTTCTTTTTTCGGCCTTTGGGTGCGACCTAAACGGGTTTTCCGACTAGCGTGATTCCATTCTAGGGGTTCAGGAATCGGCAAAGGTTCCACTTCCTCGATACCATAGACCAATTCTAGGTTAAAACCGTTGGGGTCAATAATTTTGATGCGCTGACCACCGCCGGGGGTGAACAGGGTTTCCACGGTCGAAGCGGAGGCTAAAGTGGCTAGTTCATGTAAGACGGATTCTGATGTCGCTTCTAGGGCAAAACTGACAAATTTAGCTTCTTTTCCCCATTCTACGACATAGACAAACTGTTTTTTGCCTCTAGCTCGCATATACAAGGCTGTATCGGTTTTAACTGCGGTAATCAGGCCAAAATCCCTCAAAAAACGTTCGCACAGGTCTAAATCCGGATGTTGATAGGTAACGTAGGCAATATCAGCAATTTTAGTCATAGTCGGTCATCCAGTAGAGTTGTCTAATTCGGCACAAAATAGCCAGACAGATATCGGTCAAAGTGCTGCCATAGCAAGGGTAAAAAGACTATTAAGAAAATCTGAACCTTGTTGTGGTTGATTATGGCATTGTGAGTACACCCACAGTCAAAGGCGAATTTTTCTTGCCCTCAATTGCTATCCCAGACTGGAGTTTGAGTAACTTGGGGGTGGAGAAAAACCTTGGGGAACTTCGGGGTTTTGCGGAAAATTTTTTTGAGAGATGTGGTCAAGGTTGTCTAGAGTACCTCGTTAAATTGGACTTATTGAGAAAATATTCACACTAATTGAGAATCAACAAAGGTTTCATCAGGGTTTCAGGCGGTGCAATGCTGAAGTAAATCTATTTTTTGAGGTACCCTCTAGAAAAATCCGCTATCGTTCGAGTAAGCAAGTCAGAGAATATTGGGATCAGTGGCAGCGGCAAGGATTATTTCTGTTTCCACTGCCCAAATACCCCTCTGAAATCAATCTTGTTGCACCTGAATGGCATCAATTGAAAACTCGCGAACTGACAGGTCAAATTTTTCTCGAACGGTTGGATTTAGCGCACGCTGTTAAACAGGGGAGCGAAGCTTGCACTCAAAAAGGAGGATAGGAAACTCACTGTTTTAAGTTTATTCCGTAACCAAATCATTACTTAAATTTTTCAATTACCAGCAAAGTCCTTAATTACTAAACTTGAGATAATGTCTAGAAAAGTTACCTATGGGGATATTCCCAGGCAAAGAACCAAATATCTACTTAATGCTCTGTTAAAGTTTGCTAACTACGAGGTGGATAATTGTGAAAATCTGGCTATTAAATTTAGCTGGATTAATGAGAAAAAATTGAAAATTCAAGCCGAACTTAATGCTTTAGAAATGCTGACCGAAAAATGTGGTCAAAAGCTGGAGTTATGGCAAATTCGGGATGCTTTGACGGAATATCTTAACGAAAAGTTTTTAGGTATTTTGGAAGATCATCGTCTCAATAATCAAGGAAAAATTCGTACTTTTCAAATTACTTTTTGGCAACGGGGTCATGATATTTTAACTAACCTAAGGAGCTTTGATCAAGAGTGGGCAAACAAAAGTAAACATCAATCTCCCGCAATTGCTGCTATTTTCTCCTCTTTAGATGAGGAAAAACAACAGGATTATCAGACCTATATTAAGGATTATGTAAAACGTCCACCTCTGGAGGAAAATTGTCTCAAAGTTCTTCAGCAAGAACAATCGTTGCTAAGAATTCGCGCACCTCATAATAGTGGCAAAACCCGTTTAGTTAATTGGTTAGTCCATCATCTCAAACAAGATAATTATCAACCAGTTATCATTGATTGTGAGGAGGAAAAAGCTACTATTGCCCTTAGTTGTGAAGACTTGCTGCTGTCGATTTGTCGTACCATTACCCAAGAATTAAAGATTAACGAATTTCTTCTCGATAAATTTTGGTCTCGTCCCGGAACTCCTGCCCACAAAACTCGACGATATTTAGAGGAATATGTTCTCCAACCCAGTGCTAATCCTCTGGTTTTTGTCTTTGAAAAATTTGATACAATTTTGGAAACTGAAACAATCGGTAATGAAATTTGTGGTATTCTCAGAAGTTGGCATGAAAGACGTTCCCAACCTTGGCGGAAACTGCGCTTAATTATTATTCATTCAACGGAATTTTATAGCAACTACGATTTTTATGCCTCTCCCTTAATTGGTGTAGGTTATGTGGCTAGTTTATCGGATTTTAATGCGGAACAAGTTCTCACTTTCGCTCAAGTTAATGGCATTAATTGGACGTTATCAGATGTTCACAAGGTCATGAACTTAGTGGGAGGTAATCCTTATTTAATTAAGTTAATCTTGGTAAAATTGCAAGAAGGGAATTCTCTAGAAAAGGTTCTAGATGATGCCTTGCAGGGACGAGAGCCATTTCAAAGTCATTTTTTCCTACTGATGAGATATCTGAAAAGTAATGCTAACCTACGGAATATTTTTAGGCAAATTCTTCAGAAAAAAGCTCTGACTCCGGCTCAAATGAAAGGAGAATCTGTCCAATTTTTGGAACGATTGGGACTGATCCACAAAAGTTATGATACCCTAGAGGTGCGTTGCAATTTGTATCAAGTATATTTTGACGACTTGCTTGATTAGTCTCGTTGAGATTCCAATTGAAACTGAATTGAGTTTTCAAGTTTTGCTTCTAACTTACTCTTAACCCTGACAGTAATTGGTTCTCGATTAGATTCGGATTCATTATCTACAAACCTGAGAGAATTGCCTGAGGTCAAACTGGCCGAAAGATTGAGGTTTTCTAAATATTCTTGTATCAACTCTGAAGAAATTTTATTCTGGGATTGCAAGGCTCTAATAGCAGCTATAAATGATTGGGCCGCATCATAACTGGTAGCGGTTCGCCAACTAATATCTTCTTTCCATAAAGCTTGAGCATCTCTGACAAAATTTTGGGACTTAATTAGATGGGAAAACCAAGGCACAGCCAAAACTAAATTATCAATAAATTTACCGCTATCAACCAACATTTCATGTTCATACATGGAATGACTCCCTAAAAGAACTAGCTTATTTTTCAGTTCTGGAGTGGTGCTGGTATTCAACTGTTCAAGAGTATGGGATAATTCTACTACCACAGAAGCTGATTCCAAACTGGGAAATAAGACAATTCCTCTAACTTGATCTTGGGAAAATGCTTTGAAAACTTCTGCGTCAATATCTAGGGAAGATGATAAATCAATTACTTTAGTGATTTTACCGCCTTTTTTTTGGAAAGCTTGATGAAACTCTTGAGTAAGTTCTTGGCTATCAATCTGGTTAGAATTATTAAAAATAATTACTTTATCTAGATCATGTTTGCTGGCATAATTAGCTAAAGTCTCACCAATTTTTTCATTGGTGATAACGGTTCTAAAAAAGTATTCACTCTCAATTACATCCGAGGAACTTGTCGAAGAAATTAAAGTAATTTTGGCTCTTTCATAGATAGGTAAAGCTGCTAAGGTGGCTTCACTAGAATAATGTCCAATTACTCCAATAACTTTGGGGTCTTTAACGATTTCCTTGGCGACTATCTTAGCAACTTTTTCATCATTATTATCATTGGCAATAACGATATTTAAAAATAAATTATTCGCACTTGTCGGTAATTGGCTATTAAATAAATATTGTGCTTGAGCAATCCCTTTAAGGATTTCTTGGGAAATTTCATTTTTTTTGCCACTGGGAATAACCACCGCCAAAGTCACATAATTATTACTTAAATAAGCGATAACATTATTATAATAAATCAAGGTTTCTGCATCTTCAGGATGAGCGAGATAGGCTTTTTTGAATAACTGTTTAGCTTCCAAATAATTAGCATTTTTAAAAGCCAAAATACCCCGATCTTTATAAAAATTTTCCTGTTTAATAAGTAGCTTTTTTTCGCCTTGGCTAAATAGTTCAGGCTCCTTAGTATAGGGGATTTTATAAAAGTAAGGTAACAGCCATGACTGGTAGAATCCCAACCCAAGTAACCCTGTAACAATGCTAGTAAATATTCCCGATGCTAACATAAATAAACGAGATTGTTTTTGACGAGTAATGCTTTCAGATGCGGCTAAAAAACGATAATCGATACTATCTAATTCTTTATCTTCTTGCCATTTTTTAGATTCCTCTAACTTTTTACCTGTCAGTAAACAATTTGTATCGGTAAAATTTGAGTCTTCCCACTTAGCAATTTCCGATTGATAAGGACGACTAGCTGCTAATACATTATATAACCATTTTTGATTAAAAATTGCCTGATAAATAGCATTAGCCACTCTAAGATAGCCCTGATTATCGACGATAACTAATCCAGATAGTAATAATTCATCATGTTCTGGTGTGTTACTCGCTTTCACCAATTTACCTTTTAAAACATTAGCATAAACCCTTAGTAAATACCCTTGATCAGGATGATAAATAAGTCGCTCTCTTATACTTGATAAAAAAGCAGGTTCATCTTGTTTTTCCCAGTTATCAATAATGTGTTTATAAACAAAATCTCGCATCCAAGCTGATAAGAGAGACCGAGGTATTTGAACTTTAAACTTGGCCATTAAATAACACAATTTTTGAGTTAGAAAAGGTTGACCATTAGTCCAGCTAAAAATTTCTTGTAGAATTTCTTGAGGGGACACACCCAACCCTTCTAGTCCTTGCATCAAGGGTTGACAGTTATCTTCTAACGACAGTCCATTTAATTCAATTGCTTTACCAATATTGAAAGGAGTTCTTTGACTATCCTGAATTAATTGATTGGGGGTAGCCGTGCCAATTAAAACAAATGAAATACGATTAAAATCTGAATTAATAACTCGCTTTTCATGACAAGACCTAAGGTAAGCAAAAAAGTCATCAGTAGCAAAAGGTAGTTTTCTAACCACATCAATTTCATCAATAAAAATAACAATGCTGGTTGAAATTTTTCTCAATAAAATTTCTTTAATAAATTGTCTAAGTAACCCAACATTAGAAACAGATTGACTGGCGATCCAGGATTCTAAATCCGTCATGTTTAGTTTTAATTGTTCGGCAATTTCAATAATTAAGGAATGATACCAGCTAGATTGATCTACTGATGTCCCCAATTCATTTAAGTCTATACGGGAACAGGCTACTCCTTGGACTTCAATTTGAGTTTGGATGCGTACCGTCAAACTCGACTTGCCCATTTTGCGAGAATTGAAAATATAACAATACTGACTGTTCATCAGAGCTTGGTACAGTTCCAGATCAGCCCTTCTATCCACATAGCTTGGATCGGAAGGAGATAAGGTACTAGAAAACTTATAAACATTCTCGGCGGTTCCGTTTTCTTGCATATTTCGATATTTTATTGACCAGATAACCAAAACTTGGGTAAGTAATACCAGTTTGAACTACAGTAACCCTGGTGATAAATCCAGAAAAAACCTCGCTCACTAATAGCCGATTATTGGTAAGCTAGTTCTACTCTGAATGAGATTGGCATATTTTCTTAGGGTAAACTCATCTAAAATGACAGGGTAAGAGCATCTCAATCAGGCTTGACAGAAAGCCTTGAGAACAGTCACAATCTCGTTATTGTTCATGGCTGCTTGTTTCCTTTTTTGGCTTCCCCTTGCAGTGAACCTGCTGGAGTCAACAGCCAGCTGTGAACCTGTGGGAGTCCCCACCCTCAGCAACGGGTTCGGAGGAGACTGAAAAGTCTCCTATCCCCTAATTCCCTACTCTAAAGCGTAGATACGACCATCCATGAGCAGACGGGTGATCCCTTTAGCTTCCAGTTGAGCGTGAGCTTTTTCGATCAGGCGACCGTCGGGAACTTTAATCACTTTTTCCTTGCGCTTGGAGAAACGACGAGCGATGCGATGACTTTCAAAGATGGGGAGGGTGCGCTGCTGGATTTCCTGAGGGGGAACCTTACCCAATTCGGCAAAATCCTTGAGGGGACGGGTGATTAATTCGGCAGCGCGATCAATGACCAAGTAACAGGTTTTGGGAAAAGCCGCCGCCGATAGGGGTAATATCTGTAATTGGGCTGTTTTAACGATAGTCGGGCCTAAATAGCTCCCCGCTAGTTCCTCCTCCTCCTCGTCTTCATCTTCATCTTCATCCTCCTCTTCATCCCAATCCTCGTCAAGCTCATCTTCCTCCTCCTCTTCCTCGATAGCTTCGACGAAAAACTCGGTTAAATTAGCGTCTTCTAGTGGTTTATCGCCATTAATTTCTATATCTTCCGAATGATCTGCTTCTGGCGGGTAAGAGGTATCCATTAACAGGGTTAATTGTTCCACAGAAGCGATCGGTTGCTGAAAAGCCTGCTCATCCTTAGCTGCGATGTGGGCTGCCCGAAAACTAATCACCTCGATCGCTTTTTCCGATAAATCCGCTGCTGCTCCCTCCGCCTCGAGGCCACGAGGATTACGGGCCAAGCGTTTTTTCTGGATTAATTGCTCGTATTCCTCGCTAGAAAAAGAATTTTTGAGAAAACGACTGACCGTAGAACTACTCACGCCATAACGCTCGGCTAAGGTGGAAGTGGTGGCCTCCGTTTCCCGATAAAGCTTAAGAATTTCTTTTTTCGTGGCATCAGTCAGTTTTCTTGCACTCATATTACTTATATAGTTATTTTTTAAGCGATAGGATCTTGCCGATGGCTAGTCAGGGGAAACTGTTGTCCTTGAGCGGATGTACTCTTAATCATAAAACGCTCTAGCCAATTAAAACTAAGCAATTCGTTTTCTAGTCCCTGTTCTAGTCTATCCTTGACTTCTGTTTCTCACCACTACTCAAGATTAAAAAATTGACGATGATATCAAGTGCTGCTAGTCAAAAAGCCTTATTAGTTCTAGCCGATGGTACGGTTTACGAGGGTTATTCCTTCGGGTCCCAGGGAACCACCGTCGGCGAAGTTGTCTTTAACACGGGGATGACTGGTTATCAGGAAGTCCTCACCGATCCCAGTTATGCCGGTCAAATCGTCACTTTTACCTATCCGGAATTGGGAAATACGGGGGTTAACCCCGAGGATGAGGAGTCAATTCGTCCCCAGGTGAAAGGAGCGATCGCAAAAAATATCTGCCACCGGCCCAGTAATTGGCGTTCTACCCAATCCCTACCGGATTATCTGGCCGATCATCATGTTATTGGCATCTATGGCATCGATACCCGGTCTCTGACCCGCAAAATTCGCTCTGTTGGGGCGATGAATGGGGCAATTTCTACGGAAATACTCGATTATCACGATTTACTGCGGCTGGTGCAGGCGGCCCCCAGTATGGCGGGGTTAAATCTAGTTAAGGAAGTTACCACCAAGGAAGTGTACGAATGGACGACTCCCACCCCGTCCGCCTGGGAATTTGCGCCAATTGATAGCGATCAAGAACCGTTAACGGTGGTGGCGATCGATTTTGGCATCAAACGCAATATTCTCCGGCGTTTAGCCAGCTACGGTTGTCGGGTGATCGTGGTTCCCGCCGACACTCCCCCGGAAAAAATCGCCGCCTATAATCCCGATGGTATTTTCTTTTCTAACGGACCGGGAGATCCGGCGGCTGTCACCGAAGGTATTGCCCTAGCCAAGCAACTTTTACAAGGGGAAAAACCCACTTTTGGCATCTGTATGGGTCATCAAATTTTGGGGCTATCCCTAGGAGCAGAAACCTTTAAACTGAAATTTGGTCATCGCGGGTTAAATCAACCCTGTGGACTGCGGCAACAGGTGGAAATTACCAGTCAGAATCACGGTTTTGCGGTGCAGGAAGCCTCTTTAAATCCGCAAGTGGAGATTACCCATCTCAACCTCAATGATCGCACCGTAGCGGGTTTAAAACACAGGTCTTTGCCCTTTTTCTCGGTACAATACCACCCCGAAGCCAGTCCCGGCCCCCACGATGCCGATTATCTGTTTGCCAAATTTGTCGATTTAATGCGGCAAGCAAAAAAGGATCGGTCGTAAATTTTTAGGATATACTAGGGTTTTGATTTTTACGGCTCTAGAGCTAGGAGGGGATTATTCCGGAAGCAATTAACTTGACCGTCAGCTTGCGAGGCACGCGTGAGGTCAGAGATAAGTACCAAATTTTCCGTTTGACGGGTCTTTTAGATGCCTTTTCCGAACCGACTTTTTGTAAGGTGATCGAAGGCTATGTGGAGGAAGGTCCCAAGGATGTGATTATTAGCCTCGCTCAGATTGATTTTATCGATAGCTCCGGTTTAGGGGCTTTAGTAAAATTGGTAAAAAAGGCCAAAACCGAAGGGGGCAGTTTACAAATTGTTACCAATCCCCGGGTAACTCAAACTGTAAAACTGGTGCGATTGGAGAAGTTTTTTTCCCTGCAACCCACCCTGGAAGCGGCGATCAAATATCTGGAAAAAGCGTAAATCGTGGAATCTCCTCTCGAAAAAATTCGCTTACAGCTAAGTGGCGAGGGGTCACAACTCCTAGAGGGTCTTGACCGATTATCGCCTGCTTCTCTGGCCTATCTAGGGGATGCTGTTTATGAATTATACATCCGCACCTATTATTTACTGCCGCCCCAGCGTCTGGGAGACTATCACGCTCAGGTGGTGGGCAAAGTCAGGGCCGAACAACAGGCTTTAGATTTAGCACAACTGCAGCCCTATCTGACGGACCAAGAAAAAGAAATTCTGCGCCGGGGACGCAATGCGGTCACGGGAAAACGCCGTCGTCTGACAGCCCAAGTCTATCAGCAGGCCAGCAGTTTAGAAACCCTGTTCGGCTATCTTTATCTGCAAGACCCCTCAAGATTACATCAACTATTAGAAAAACTAGAATTATAGCCCTCAGGGACGATTCCCGACTTTACTCTTAATCCATCCAATCATGAGCGATCGACCATTTCGTGGCAAGTCCGATAATAGTAATTTTCGCCGGCCCTCGCGGCCGAAAACCGGGCCAATTCTGGCTAAATCCCCGGCAGTAACTCCAGAAAACCAAGAAGCTGATGATCTGCTCTACGGTCGCCGGGTGGTTTTAACGGCCATGGAGGAGGAGCGCCAACTTAATCGGATTTGGGTGGTCAATCGACTCCGTTACGATCCCCGTTATCATACCCTCTTAGAAAAAGCCAAGGCCAACGGCACGGTAATTGATGAGGTGGACGATCTGCGTCTCGATCAGATTACCAATAAGGCCAATCATCAGGGGATTGCCGCCCAGATGTCTCCCTATGAGTATATCGAATTAGCCGATCTGATCGAGAAAGCTAAGGGCAGAAGTCGCCACCCCGTCATCGTCATCGCTGAAGGTATTACGGATCCCCATAACCTTGGGGCAATTATTCGCACCGCCGAAGCCATGGGTTGTCAGGGGGTAGTTATTCCCCAACGTCGCGCCGCCGGGGTGACATCGACGGTGATGAAAGTGGCGGCGGGGGCCTTGGAATATTTACCTGTGGCCAGGGTGGTTAATCTCAATCGTGCTTTAGAGGAATTAAAAGCGGCGGGTTTTTGGCTCTACGGCACGGCGGCAAAAAGTGGTAAATCCTTACACACAATTAATTTAACGGGTGCGATAGGATTGGTGCTAGGTTCGGAGGGAGAGGGTTTGAGTCTGTTGACCCAAAAGTCCTGCGATGAGTTGGTATCTATCCCCTTGGCAGGCAAAACCCCCAGTCTCAATGCTTCGGTGGCGGCGGCTATGGCTCTTTATGAAGTTTACCGTCAACGCTGGCAAAATTCCCCCGACTGAAAATCTGTATTTTTCGACACTCCCAATAGCCAAAAGGAGAAAGTATAAATAAAATAGGAAGGAAGTTTGCGAAATGTAAACGAACGTAACAAAACCACCAGAGTAGATTTAGATGGGGAACGAAATGAAAGAATTTTTGATTAGCTTACTGGAAATGTTCGGATTAGCCTACTGGGTCGAGATTAAAACCGACTATCCCAGATGTACTTATTATTTCGGTCCTTTTCTCGCTAAAGACGAGGCTGTGGTCGCTCAAGCTGGTTACGAAGAAGATTTGAAAACAGAAGGAGCGCAGGGAATTAAATTACATATAAAACGTTGTAAACCCGAAGATTTAACTATTTTTGAGGAAAAAGAAGAAAGCAAGCTCCTGAATACCCTAAAGGTATTACGCAGTCAAGCTTCTTAACAATTTTCAGTGATCAGTAATCAGTGATCAGTAATCAGCTTCTGAAGGCAACAGGCAACAGGCAAAAGGCAAAAGGCTCCAAGAAAGGATTCGGCGATTCTCCTACCGAAAAAGAAGGCTAGAAACTAAGTAGAGCTTGCTGAATAAATGTGAAATATAGACGAGGTAAGGGTTTTAGGGTTCTGTTTCGCTCCCACAGGTGCAAGATTTTGAGAGAATCGTGGTTCAAAACCTGGCCTCTTCATCGGCCCGCGTCCTGTAGGGGCGAAGCATTCGGGCAATAACCTATCGGTGAAACCCTAGATATTCTATCCGAATGCTTCGCCCCTACTTTTTGCCGCAAACCCTAAATATCAATGGGAGCGATTTAAAAAACAGCTATATTCTGCTTCTGTCAGCCTTCCCGCTTCGTAGAGAGTATCGGTAATTTCTGCTAGGGTTAAAACCGAATAAGCTTGATAACCATGGCTACGAAGTTTCTCTTTAACAGGGCCACCATGGTCGATAAAAACCACGATATCATTAACTAATAATCCCGCCGATTTAATCTTTGCTGCCCCCTCGATCGCACTTTTGCCAGAAATTAAAATATCGTCCACCACTACCACGGTTTCCCCCACTTGAAAATTACCTTCAATTACTCTTCTTGTGCCGTGAGCTTTTACTTCTTTGCGGGGGAAAATCATCGGATGATTTAATAATAAAGATAAACCCGTGGCTGTAGGTAAAGAGCCGTAGGGGATACCAGCAATGCGGTCAAATGTCAAGGTTTTTAATATTTCTCCATAGGCTTCAATTACCTGCTGAAAAATATTAGGATTAGAGATAATTTTTCTCAGATCAATATAATAGGAAAAAGTTTCTCCCGATGCTTGCACATAATCGCCAAACAGCAAGCAACCAATATCAAATAATTGTAGAATTAAATCCTGATGAGGATGTTGTTTTAAAAGACAAACGTTAGCAGTCCAAGTATCATCTCCGCTCGATTCTTGCTGGTGATTTTGTTTAATTTTGTTGACTTCCTCTCGTAAATCCTTGACTTTTGTTCCCAAATCTGGTTGAGATAAAAAGTCTTGGGGTACAGGAATTAATAAACCCTCGCCATGACTATTTAAACCCACAGTAATTAACTCGGAGAATTTACTTTTGTCTTCCCAAATACTGCGTAATAAAATCAATCTTTCGGGGGCAAAATTGCGAATCTTTTTCAAAATCTCCGGTTGAGTGGTTCCCACTTCTAAAAACACCTGTTCGGGAGTTCCCCAGGTACAAGCTTCTTTGACGACTTGCAGATAAAAAGGATTGTCGCGACTGGGGAATTCTTGCAGATTAATCGCGCCTTGATTGGAAGTATGACAGAGGATAAAAGCGCCATGCTCGGGATAAACTAAAAAAGGAGCAACGTGATCCTGTCCGGAGTAGGGATTGAGAGTAACCGCGTCCACCTGCCAAGTTTTAAAGATAGTCTCGGCTAAAATACTGCTAGTATTAATATCGCCGTGTTTAGCATCCAAAATTACCGGGATATGATCGGGAATTGCCGTTAAAATTCGCTGTAATAATTCTAACCCGGCTGCTCCCAAAGCTTGATAAAAGCCTAAAGTTGGCTTGTAGGCACAGACAAAAGGGGCAGTTTCATCGATAATAAACTTGAGCCACTGTTCTAAATTAACGATTAATTCTCCCGGGGTGGAGGGCATCATTTCGGGGTTAGCATCTAAACCGAGGACAAGTAGAGTCTGGTTTTGACTAATGGCGTGGTTTAACTTTTGAAAAAAATTCATCGGTTCCTAATCTCAGGATTCTGGATTAGTTTCTAATTCTACACTGTTTTGCCAAAAAATAGGCTGTAAAATTGTCTCGTGCAGACTTTTTCTTGTGTCAGCGTCAAGGAATTTCTTTTGTAGCGGTTGCCATTCTTGCCATTTTTGGTGACGGATATTTTGGAAAATTTCTAGTAAGGTGGGCATTTCCTTGGCAAGACAATTAGGGAAAATTTGGCTAAGAAAATCCGAGAGAACACAACAATCCTGCATTTCTCCGAGAATACTTTGAAGGGTTTTAATATCTTCTAGGTACTCTTGATATTTGTCGCTATAAAACTGAGTGAATAACTCCATATTATAGCGGGAACGCTTGGCTTCTTTACGGAGATCGTGCAGTAATAATCCTTCTTTTTCCAATAAGTCATCAATTTCTTGACTAGAAAACTCTCTTACTTTTTGATTTTCCTCTAAATTTACCCCAATTAACCAGCCTTCATGGAGTAAAAAGCGACTCGCTTGCGGTAATAATAAGTCTGGTAAAACTGTGGCAATATCTAATTTTCCAATCGGTTGATAGGTGGGATTATCCAACCAACTGGCAAAATCTGCCTTAAAATTGAGAAATTTATCGGACTTTAAGAGTTTTTCTACCTTAGCAAAAGCCTTCTCCCTTCGGTGTTCGAGAACTTGTAAAACTTTCTTCAGTAAATCCTGTTCTTTCGGTGGTAAAATTGGCTGATAATGGCCGACAAAAGCCGATTTTAACACATCTAAATCCCGCAATTCTCCTAAAATTCTGCCCAGATTACCCACCCGTTTTTGATCGGCAGATTTCGGCATGGTTAAAGCGGGGGCAAAACCGGTTAAGGTACTGCGAAGACGGCGCATTCCCACACGAATTTGATGTAATTCTTCCGTATCCTGATCGAGTAAAACCCCAGCTTCGTGTTTAAGAACTTTATGAAAATGTTTATCAATGCCGATATGGGCCCAATCGGCAACAGTTTTAGCCCGAGGATTAAATTTGTTAGTCATTTGTCTTTAGCAAGGAAATAATGTCAAGATGGTGATAGAATCTTTAAATAAAGACTGGAACTAATAGATCCCATTCATTCTATACAATAGGATGAAGCAGCCGCTTTAAGAGAAGTTTATGGATAGTTTTTGGCTAGATTATGCTAAGGAAATCGCTTTTCGCACCGGAGAACATCTTTTCTTGACGGGAATAGCCATGGCTATGGGTAGCTTAATCGGGATTCCTCTAGGTATTTTAATTAGTCGTCAAGCTATTCTCGCTCAACCAATTATAGCGATCGTTAACACCCTACAGACTATCCCCAGTTTAGCCCTATTTGGTTTTTTAATTTCCGTGCCTTTTTTGGGAGGAATCGGCAAAATTCCCGCTATTGTTGCCCTAACTCTCTATACTTTACTGCCAATTGTTTTAAATACCTATCTGGGCATCAAAAAAGTTGATCCCGAATTAAAATTAGCCGGGTTATCCCTAGGCATGACCGACGGTCAAATCCTGCGCTATATCGAATTACCCCTGGCCAGGGCGACAATTTTGGCAGGAGTGAGAATTGCGACGGTGATTGCTATCGGTGTGGCTACGATCGCAGCTGCCATCGGTGGCGGTGGTTTGGGAGTGTTTATTTTTCGCGGTATTGCCACGGTCAACAATCAGTTAATTTTGGCGGGGGCAATTCCTGCCGCTTTTTTAGCCCTTGTTGCCGATTGGAGTCTCGGTTGGTTAGAAAAGACCTTTTCCCCTTCGCAACGCCCGAAAAAGCCCTCTAAATGGCAATGGGGCTTAGGTTTAATTGGGTTGGCCCTGCTATCTTTCCTCTTGACTCAAATTTTCCATTCATCCCCCGGCACAGTGGTGATCGGTTCCAAAAATTTTACTGAACAGGTGATTTTAGGGGAAATTTTGGCACAGGAAATCGAAAAAGAGACGAATTTAGGGGTCGAACGTCAATTTAATCTCGGTGGTACTCTGATCTGTCATGAAGCGGTGAAAGCGGGTAAAATCGACGGTTATGTGGAGTATTCTGGCACGGCTTTCACGGGAATTTTGCAAGAAAAACCCCTTAACGATGCCCGATTAGTCTCTGAAAAGCTGCAAGAGATTTATCCAGAAAAATTTAATCTAGAAGTGTTTCCCAGTTTAGGATTCGAGAATAATTTCGCCATTGTTATCCGGGGAGAAACCGCCAGTCAATACAATCTTAAAACTCTCTCGCAAGCGGCTAAATATACACCCAATTGGCAAGCGGGTTTTGGTTATGAATTTTTGGAAAGGGAAGACGGTTACAAGGGATTAGCGAAGACCTACGGCCTAACTTTTGCCGGACCCCCGAAAGTGATGGATTTAGGGTTAATGTACCGCGCTTTAGCCGAAAAACAAGTGGATTTAGTGGCGGGAAATTCCACCGATGGCTTAATTCCCGTGCTAGATTTAGTCATCCTAGAAGATGATCAACGCTATTTTCCTCCCTACGAAGCGGTACCGATTTTTAACCGGGATAGTTTGCGAAAATATCCGCAATTGCGACAGGTTTTAGCGAAACTCACCGGCAAAATTACCTCCACAGCTATGCAGAAATTAAACTATCAGGTGGATGGAGGCGATCGCAGGGTGGAGGAAGTGGTTAAAGAATTTCTAGTCTCCCTCTCTTAACCATTTAGTCACTCCCCCGGGTTGATCGATTAAACTAATGCCTTGGGCTTTTAATTGTGCGCGAATGCGATCGCTTTCGGCGTAATTTTTCGCTTTTTTTGCCTCTGTCCGTTGTTGGATCAGATTTTCGATATCCGCTGCACTAATTCCCTCAGAAACAGGGTTTTCCCTCTGGTCGGCGGCAATTTCTAGGCCCAAAACCCTAGACAATTTCACCAAAGTATGCCATTTTACCGCTAATTGGGCCAGATTGCTGTCTGTCTTACCCGCATGGGTTAAATTATTACCTTCCTTGCGTAATTCCTTAGCGATTTCAAATAACACCGCTAAACCACCGGCAAAGTTAAAATCGTGATTTACCGCCTCTTGAAAGCGATTTTCTAGCTCTTGGTCAGTAATTCCAGGATTATCTTGCTGAAGATGCTTATAACCAAAGGATAAACCCTCTTGTAAAGTATGCCAGCCATTAGTGGCCGCCAGCAATCCCTCATCGGAAAAATCGATCGGTTTGCGGTATTGGGCGCCTAAAATTAATAATCTCACGGCTAAGGGGTCATATTTTGCCAATAACTCGCGAATAGTGATGAAATTACCGAGGGATTTCGACATTTTTTCCCCTGCCACCTTGACCATGCCATTATGTAACCAATAGTGGGCCAGAGGTTTACCGGTAGCCGCTTCACTTTGGGCGATTTCGTTTTCGTGGTGGGGAAAAATTAGATCACTTCCCCCCACATGAATATCGATAGTTTCTCCCAATTGTTCTTTGACCATGGCCGAACATTCAATATGCCACCCCGGACGACCTTGACCCCAGGGAGAATCCCAACTAGGTTCCCCCGATTTTGCCCCCTTCCAGAGGGCAAAATCAAAGGGGTCTTGTTTCTTAACTGCTTCCGGGTCGTCGGTTTCTACCCGGCCGCTGGCGCCGGCTTGCAGATCATCCAGTTTTCGCCCTGATAGTTTGCCATAATCGGAAAAACGACGGACGGAATAGTAAACATCGCCATCGCTGGGGTAAGCATAGCCTTTTTGTTCTAATTCATGGACTAGGCGCTTGATACCGTCGAGGGTATGAGTTGCCCGGGGATAAGCGTCCGCCGGTCTGACTCCTAATTTTGCCATATCTTCAAAGTAGGCCTCGATAAATCTCTCGGCCACGGCTGCCATGGTGGTATGTTCATTTTTAGCCCGATTGAGAATTTTATCGTCAATATCGGTGAAATTCTGAATATAGCGCACTTTATAACCGAGATACTCTAAATAACGCCGCACCACATCCCAAACCACACAGGTACGCGCATGACCCAAATGGCAATAATCATAGACGGTAATGCCGCAGCAATACATGGAGACAATGCCGGGGATGAGGGGGGTAAAGGGTTCTTCGCGACGACTGAGGGTGTTGTAGAGGATTAAGGTCATGGAGGGGGAATTTTTTTCTGGGGAAAAAGGCTAGTCCAATTTTATAGCAGTTATCAGTGATCAGTTATCAGTAATCAGTTATCAGTAATCAGCTTTTTTCTCCCTATCTCCCCTGCTCCCTTCTCCTGTCTCGGAGTCTCCTGTCTCGGAGTCTCCTGACTCCTGACATCTAAAATCCACTTTACCCCATGGAGCGATCGAGATTAGAACTGGGAAATATAAAATTAACTTTTTTGTCTTTCTCCCAATTTACCCTATGGTTAGCAGTGCCGCTCGTCCAAGACCTTCCTTAAAAACCCTCTGGCAAAAGATAGAATCTTCTCCCTTGCCAGAAACCGAGGAATCGATTATTTTAAGAATTCTGGTGCAAGCTTTAGTAATCGTCGGTATTATCGCCACCGATGTGGCTACTGATAGTTATACCAGTATTTGGGCCGTTCCTCTCAGTATTATCGGCGGAATCTGGAGTTGGCGACGCAGGAAAAAGCGCAATATCGGGGCAAAATTCTGTATAGCGATCGGAATGTTGGTAGTGTTGGCGCTATTCTTGGGTAATATCGTTGCGATGCAGGATAGTCGCATTGCTCTAACACAATTATTAATTCAATTGCAAATTCTCCATAGTTTTGACCTGCCCCGACGCAAAGACTTAGGTTATTCTATGGTAATCGGTTTAATTCTCTTGGGAGTCGCTGGGACAATCTCTCAAACCCTTGCTTTTGCGCCTTGGTTAATCCTCTTTCTGCTTTTATCCCTACCTACCCTAGTTTTAGACTATCGTTCTCGTTTAGGTTTAGATAATCTCAATCAGAGTCTCCCTTTCTTGGCAAAGAAACCCCCCCGTCTAGCTACAAAAAAATTAGTTTCCCCGCCAAATTCTCCCCTTTCTCCCAAACGTTTCGGGATTTTCTTTCTGACCATTCTCCTCTTGGGATTGACAATTTTTGCCCTGATGCCGCGTTTTCCGGGTTATCAAATTCAATCTTTTCCCGTCAATAGTCCAGGAGGTATGGAAAATCAGGATTTTGAACAGGGAGACAGACAAATCGTTAACCCCGGCTATGTGCGCGAGGGTGAAACGGGGAATGGTGGCGTAAATGGCGGTAATAGTCCCACTACAGGGTCAGGACAGCTAGATCCTACCTTTTATTACGGTTTTAACCCCCAAATCAACCAAAATTTGCGGGGAAGTATGACTCCCCAGACAGTCATGCGGGTACGTTCTCAAGCCCCCGGATTCTGGCGCGCCATGGCCTTTGATCGCTATACTGGTCAAGGGTGGCAAATCTCGCGAGATCAAGAAGTAGAGGATTTAAATCGCAGTAGTTGGTCCTATCGCTTTTTTGTGCCGCTACCTGCAACCCAAGCAAAAACCCATCAGGTAGTCCAAACTTACAGCATTGTCTCCAGTTTACCGAATATTATCCCCGCTCTTACTTCGCCTCAGTTTCTCTTTTTTCCTACCCGACAGGTATCTTTTGACCGAGAAAATAGCTTAAGGTCGCCGGGGGGATTAGCAGAAGGGCTAACTTATACTGTAATCTCACAAGTGCCGGAACGCAATCGCAGCCAACTGCGATCGGCCCCAGAAACTTACCCGAAGGCTATTCTCAAGTATTATTTACAAATTCCTGCCGAAATTGCCCCGAAAGTCCGCCGAAAAACCGAGGAATTGCTGGCAAAATCTCCCACACCGTTAACCTCTCCCTACGAGAAGGCCCTATATTTGGCCCAAGCATTAAAGCAAAACTATGAATTAAAAACCGATTTGCCCTTTTTAGCCGAAAATGAGGATTTAGTCTCGGCCTTTTTGTTTCGTTTTCAGGGGGGTTACGCCGATCATTTTTCCAGCGTGTTAACGATTATGTTACGCTCGATCGGTATTCCTGCCCGATTAGCCACCGGTTTTGCCCCTGGCCAGTTTAATCCTTTCACTGGCTTTTATGTTGTCCAAAATACGGACGCTTACGCCATCACAGAGGTGTTTTTTCCAGGTTACGGTTGGTACAATTTCGATCCTATCCCGGGCCACGAATTAATTCCCCCATCCTTTGAGGAAGTGGAACCTTTTAGCGTCCTCAAGCAATTTTGGCAATGGGTAGCCGGATGGTTGCCCTCTCCAGTAACGGGTTTTCTCGGTCTGATTTGGGAAAATGTTATCGTTACTATCGGTCAGTTATTGGCCTGGTTATGGCGCTTTATTTCCGGCAGTCTTTTAGGGGGAATTCTCGGCGGTTTAGTGGGGGTTGTCTTCGCTTACGCTGGTTGGTTAGGATGGCGACAGTTCCATCGTTGGCGTAGGAGTCGCCGGTTAGCAAAACTACCACCAATCGAGCGTTTATACCAGCAAATGTTAGGAATCTTAACAGAAGCTGGTTATGGTAAACATCCCGCTCAAACCCCTTTAGAATACGCCACCGCCGCCCGCAGCGTCCAACCGCCGCCAGTGGCGAATATTATCGAGGAGATTGCTTGCGCCTACGTTGATTGGCGTTACGGCGGGAAATCGGCTAATATCGAGAGATTACGCCAACGTTTTCGAGAGTTGCCCAAGCTGGTGAAAAAGTGAGCTTGAGCCTATAGTTAGGGTTTGCCGAAAAAGTTTTTCAGCAAATCCTAGATTTAACGATGTCTTAACGCTATTCATAATGTGTCCACATCCGCAGGATTTTAACTATACCCTCAGATTGAATAACTTCGTACACAAGACGATGCTGAATGCTTATTCGCCGAGAGTACACACCATTCAAATCTCCCACTAACTTTTCCTAAGGCGGGGGATTTTGGAATGGATTGACCTGAAGAATGTCAAGTAACATCTGCGCTTTATTTTTTAAATGACTAGAATTAAGCTTCTTAGCGTCTTTCTGCGCCTGTTTGGTGTAAACCAATTTCCACCTCACCATTCTAGCTCCTCAGCACATTCTTCAACCGGCGTTGCCAGTCCCTCCCGAATTGATTCTCGCATCCCCGGAATTGAGAGGAGATATAACGTTTCTTGTACCGATTTCCAATCCCCTTCAGATAGCAAAACTGCATTACCATCGCATCCCTCAATAATAATGGGTTCGTGGGAAACAGTCACTGAATCAATCAAATCCTGCAACTTTTGTTGAGCCTCATTAACTGGGATCATAAATCCTCTTAATTGTTTTCTACCAGCGCCGAAAGAAAATCTTCTGATAATCCTAGCGCCAATTACCCAAACCTGACTCCATTCGTAACTATCTCGGCGCTTACCCTAACGGCACTGGTAAGGCGATATTCTGACTTTATTCCAAACGACAAGTTTAAACAAATCTAAGCGCTTTCCTCACTAGATAATCGTCCTTCAATCGGTTCGTATTCATCTTCCAAGAGCCAGAGTTGAGCCTCTTCATAATCTGGAAACGCCTTGACGAGACGGTACTTTTCAGCAGGATCAAAAACATAACACCCCCTCGCCTTATCGATCAACACTAGCAGGATATAGGGAGGGGACTGCTTAGACTTCAACGTCTCTAATAATTGCTGGAATCGGCAGGCCGTCTTCCGCTAAAGCCGCAATATAACCGGCAATCGCCTCTTTTATATTAATCAAGGCTTCTTCTTTCGTTTTTCCCTGACTAACACAGCCTTTGAGACTTGGACACTCCACAATCCAATAGCCATCTTCGTCTCGATATACAATGACTTGCCTCATTTTCCCACTCGCTCTTTAAGAAGTGTTAATAATTACCCCTAATCATAGCAAGCAACTCAGCGAAATTTATTTACCGTTCCCACATTAGCCTTCCCCCCAACGTCATCTTTAGATTTAGCCCCGGCGCTGGAGAATACTTACACTAGCGGCGTTGGTTTTTCGCAACCAAAGTAAATTACATATCTTAAATTGAGAGTAACTAAACTTGACAATCGGTTTAACAATGCGCTAGAGTAACTGAAACTTCTAGACTGTAACGCTGGCGGAAGGGAGGCTATTAATTTCGACTAAATTTCTTTACTACTAAACTAAGAAAATATAATTATGACAAACTATCAAACAGAAATCCGAATTAAAGTTCCTTTAGATGTTGCTGAAACTTATTGGAATGCAACGGAAGAGGATCGTCAAAAAATAGCAGGAAAAATCGCTTTTTATGTTCAATCTTCAAATTTATCTAGAAAAGAATCTCTGGAGAAATTATATAAAACTATGGATACTATTGGACAAAAAGCACAAGAGAAAGGATTAACCCCTGAAATTTTAGAATCTCTCTTAAATGAAGATGACTAAACGCTTTGTTCTCGATACCAATGTTATTATCAGTTAATATCGAGAGATTACGCCAACGTTTTCGAGAGTTGCTCAAGCTAGTGAAAAAGTGAGCTTGAGAGCAGTTATCTTAATGGTGAGGTAGGAAGTTTTCGTTTTGGGGGGTCGATCGCCGGTCGTCCATAGCAAATTAGGTTACACTTCATCTTGATGAGAAAGGCTATAAACAAGACTATGTTAAGAAATGTAACCAAGGCCGAAACCCTTACTGTTGCCTTGTCTGCACAGTTAACTGTACTTTTGTCCGACTACCGATAATTCTCAGCCAGTAATTTAAGTAGGGAGGCACAATTATTTGTAGGATGGGTTAGCGGTAGCGTAACATGAGCGGGCGTTGGGTTTCATGCTTCAACCCAACCTTGTATATTGAGAGAAGTGGTAGACCGTCCCAACCTTGGTCAGAAAAGACCGCT
>NZ_JAPZSZ010000208.1:0-6338 GCF_027532095.1 Microcystis sp. LE19-195.1E | reverse complement strand
TTTTTTCTTAAAGTTGGGATACTTAGTACGACCAGCAAAGAAATTAGTGAAAGCTGTTTGTAAATGTCTTAACCCTTGTTGTAAGGGTACACAGCTAACTTCGTTTAAAAACTCTAATTCTTCTTGTTTTTTCCAATCGGTTAGCATTGAAGAAGTTTCAGTATATCCTACTCTTTCTTGTCTTTCGTACCATGCTTGTGTTCTGAGATGGAGTGCCTTATTGTAAACTAATCTTACACAGCCCAAAGTGCGCCGCAATAGCGACTCTTGTTCGGGTGTGGGGTAAAATCGAAACGAATAGGCTTTTTCCATACCTCACATTCTAACACATATTTTGTAAATGCGCTAAGATTTAACAGCAAAGCCGCCGTAAAACGGCGGGGTTTCAGACCCAAAATTTCCGATGATGCCTCATATCTTCCTATTTTTAGAGATTTTTTCCCAAGAAGGCGGTATTCAATCATATATCAAGGATGTCCTGCAAGCTTATCTCACTTTGCCCGATTGCGAGGCGGCCGAGGTTTTTTTACTGCGGGATGCCCCTGATTGTCCTAATCCTTTCAAAAATCAAGGTATTACCTTTCATTACCTGAAAAATAACTCAGCAACTCTCGGACGCATTCAATTAGCCCTTAAGTTTCTAGTTTCTCTCCTCCGGAAACGTCCCCAACGGGTTTTTTGTGGTCATATAAATTTAGCCCCCCTCACCCGTCTTTACTGTCAAGCTTTAGGCATACCCTACACCGTCCTCACCTACGGCAATGAAGTCTGGGAACCTTTACCAAATTCCCAAAAACAGGCCCTGCAAGCGGCCGCATCGATCTGGACAATTAGCCGTTACACTCGCGATCTTATGTGTAAGGCTAACGCTATCGATCCCAACAAAGTAGCAATTCTCCCCTGTGTGGTGGATGAGGAAAAGTTTAATTTAGGCGAAAAGTCCTTGACATTAATCAAAAAATATGATACCGAAAATGCCAAAGTTTTATTAACAGTGGCCCGGTTGTGGTCGGGGGATATCCATAAAGGGGTAGATGTTACCATTCGGGCCCTGCCGACAATTCTAGAGACTTATCCCGAAGTAAAATATCTAGTCATTGGACGTGGGGACGATCGCCCCAGGTTAGAAGCTTTAACCAAGCAGTTAGGAGTGGATAAACAGGTAATTTTCGCGGGTTTTGTCCCGACGGAGGAATTAGCCGACCATTATCGTTTAGCCGATGCTTACGTTATGCCCTCCCGGGAAGGATTCGGGATTGTTTACCTAGAGGCCATGGCCTGTGGTATTCCCGTGATTTCTGGAGATGAGGACGGTTCAGCAGAACCGCTGCAGGATGGTTTGGTGGGGTGGCGCGTTCCCTATCGAGATGCCGAAAAGGTGGCTCAAGCTTGTTTAGAAATTTTGCCAGGTCAGGATCAACGTTGTCACCCGCAATGGTTGCGTCAACAAACTGTAACTAAATTCGGCAAAAAGACTTTACAAGCAAAATTACGGCAGTTAATCTAATTATAACTTCATTGGGCATCGTCTCCTCAATACCGGCCACTGACTAGCCAAAACCACAACTTTGTCACTCATTATTAAGATAACTGTTATGCTCCTCTATGGCTTCCCCAAAAGATTTTATTAGTCCCGTCAATTCCGAGCAAGAGTTAGTCTATCCTTTTCGGAACTATCTTAACTATCTTCACGCAAAATACTCTGATTTACAGACGGGTCATATCGCCGATTATATTCCGGAATTAGCCCTAGCAGCTCCAGAATGGTTTGGTATTTCCGTAATTGGCACTGATGGTCAGATTTTTGAGGTGGGAGACTGTCAGCAAACCTTTACAGTACAATCGATTTCTAAAGCTTTTGTCTTTGGATTAGCTCTAGAAGATCACGGAAGGGAATACGTTAACAGTAAAGTCGGTGTTGAACCCACGGGGGAAGCTTTTAACTCGATTATTCTCGATGAAAAAACCAATCGTCCCTATAATCCTATGGTTAATGCTGGTGCGATCGCTACCACGGATTTAATCACCGGACAGAATGCCACGGAAAGGCTAAAACGTATTTTAGAAATGTTTAAACGCTATACGGGTAGGGATCACGAGATTAATGTCCCCGTTTTTCTCTCGGAAAAATCCACCGGCAATCGTAATCGGGCCATGGCCTATCTGATGCTAAATTTTGGCATGGTTAGCGATAAAATTGAAGAAACCCTCGACCTTTACTGTCAACAATGCGCCATCCTCGTCCATGCTCACGATTTAGCCCTGATGGCCGCTACCTTGGCTAATGGGGGTGTCAACCCAATCACAGGAATACGGGCGATCGATGAACACTACGTTCAAGATGTGATCAGTGTTATGCTTACCTGTGGAATGTACGACGCTTCGGGAGAATGGGCCTATCGGGTAGGATTACCAGCAAAAAGCGGTGTCGGGGGCGGAATTACGGCAGTAGTTCCCCATCAGTTGGGAATTGGGACTTTTTCGCCCCTTTTAGATGAAAAAGGCAACAGCATCAGAGGAGTGAAAATTTGTCAAGATATTTCAGAGGATTTTGGTTTACATTTATTCAATGTGGCCAAACCAGAACGAGATTTAAAAACATGGCTGGAAGGCAATAGTTGATACCACCCCCTACTTCCCACTCTCCACTCTTCCATGGCTTTTAAACAGGATTTAGTCTGATAAGTAGGGAGGCACAATTATTTGTAGGATGGGTTAGCGGTAGCGTAACCCATGCGGGCGTTGGGTTTCATGCTTCAACCCAACATACGTTCTCCGTACCCCCCAGTTAACTTTACTTTTGTCCTGAAAATCGATAAAACCCCACACCCCACACCCCACACCCTACCCCCAGGAAAAACTTTTTGCCGCAAACCCTACTTAACTGTCCCCGGCAAGAGCGCCTACCGACCCTAAAAAATTAATTTGGCCAGAAGTCTATGGAAAAAATTTCATAAACCCCTTGACAAAAGCAGCGGATTGTGTGTAATATAGATATCGTGTGAGGAGTATAAGTTCAGCATGAGGGGAACCTTTGGGGTCGAAACACGGCAAGACTCCCAGAGGTTCTTCTTTTTCACTCCCTTATTGGCTCAAAGTCGGCAATAAAATCAGGTTTTGCCCGATCGCTAGTTTTTTCTCAAGTTATCCCTTCTAGGTCTGTTTTTGCTTGCCAAGAGCAACAGGTCAAAATTTTTGCCGAAGAAACTGCACAAGAGAAGTGTAATTGCTCGTAAAATTGGGAATTAAGTACAAGGGCAATCCTATGGCAGATAAAAATAACGGTAACGGTGGCTTATTCGTCGTCGGGGTTTTAGTGGGCAGTGCGATCGGGGCAGTGGCGGGTTTATTAGTAGCGCCGAGATCTGGAAAAGAAACCCGTCGAATTCTGCAAAAATCCGCGCGGGCTTTGCCTGAATTAGCCGAAGATCTGACCACAACGATGCAATTGCAGGCCGATCGCCTATCGGAATCGGCCCGGCGTAATTGGGATGATACTTTAATGAGATTAAAAGAGGCGGTGACAGCCGGAATCGAAGCTAGTCAAAGTCTAGCCACGGACAATCCTTTCCCCGACTCGGAAGAATCCCCCCAAGGCGATAATCATCACTCGAATGACCATTAAATGACCGAACCTATTTTCTGGCTAGGATGTTCTTTACTGCTAGTCGCCGTTAGTTTAACGGCGGTTTTCATCGCTGCTTTACCTGCCCTGCAAGAGTTAGCCCGGGCAGCCCGCAGTGCCGAAAAATTATTCGATACCCTCCATCGGGAATTTCCCCCGACTCTAGAAGCAATTCGCCTGACAGGGGCAGAAATCAGCGAATTAACCGAAAATATCGATGAAGGGGTCAAAAGTACCCGCCAAGTTGTCCAGGGAGTCGATCGCAGTCTCGGTAGTGCTAAAGCTGGTCTCAGCAAGCTCGATCGTGGCAGCCGTCGCCTCTTGATCGGTTTTAAAGTCGCTTGGAATACTTGGAAACGCAGTTAAGCAGATGGGGAAGTGGGAAGTGGGAAATGGGGAAATGGGGGAGTGGGGAGATAGGGGAATTTCAACTAATACCCCAAAACCCTCAAACCCCAACTCCCTAAAACCCCAACTCTCAACTCCTGACTCCTGATGACCGACTCCTGATGACCGACTCCTGATAACTGGGTGACTAAAGTTGAGAATTCCCTTAAGATAAAGTAAATAAGTGTAAAGAAACTGAAAGTTAGCCTACACCCTTGCTGAAAAAATTCTCATTGTCTAGAAGTGCTATGCTCAATCGTTTTTGCCGAGGAATCTCGATCGCTCTTGTCATTGGTGTCATTAGCTGTCTGGGTTGGATTATCTGCCCGGATCAAGCTCTAGCGGTGAATAATCCCGAATTACTGCCCAATCAAGCCACTCCGATCGTTGATTTAGCCAATTATCTACCCGCAAAACAGGAAGAGGCATTAATCCGAGATATCGAGACATTTCAAGGGGAAACCGGCTGGAAAATGCGAGTTTTAACCCAATATGACCGCAGCCCCGGCCGGGCAGTGATTAATTTCTGGGGATTGGATGATAAAAGTATTCTCTTAGTGGCCGATGGTCGGGGCGGTAATCTACTATCTTTTAGTATTGGTGATGCCGTCTATGAATTTTTACCCCGCACTTTTTGGATCGAATTACAGGCCCGTTTCGGTAATATGTATTTTGTCCGGGAAAATGGCGAAAATAATGCGATCGTACAATCCTTAGACACGGTAAAAGGCTGTTTAGTTAAAGGTGGCTGTGCGGTAGTCCCCGGTTTACCGAAGGAACAGTGGATCCTAACTTTAATTACCTCAATTGTCGGCGGTTTAGTCTTCGGTTTTGCCGGTATTCCTCGCAAAGAAGGACAGGTTTTCGCTTGGCAATGGGTTTTAATTGTCTCTCCCCTCTGGTTTATCCTCTTTGTTGCTTTTGGCATCGGACCGGTGGTTACTCGCACCAGTGAATTACTGCCCCTTTTCCGCAATTTAATCGGTTTTGCCCTCGGTGTTTTAGTCGCCTATCTTTCCCCTCGTTTTAATTCCCTCAATGCCTCAAAAACCTAAAAATTAGGGGCTTTTAAGTGATCAGTAATCAGTAAACAGAAAGTAGCGAAGTTTTTACCTATAACTGATACCAAATCCAGTTATTAAGTTGTTGGTTATAATTAAATTAAAAATGAATTTTAGGTTCGATCCCCCCTTAATCCCCCCTTAATCCCCCCTTCCCCCCTTGATAAGGGGGGCATCTGATAATTTTTAACGCCTACCTAGTTAAAAACTGATTATTTATTCCCCTTTGCCTCTTGCCTTTTGCCTTTTGCCTCTCCTCATAACTCGCCTCTACTCAACGGATTTAGTATGATAGCTGACGGCGGCCCCTCATGGTTTGATCGATCTAGCTCTGTTACAATTAGAAACATTGTGGAGTGAGTGAGATAACGTTTATGTGGGTCAATACTCAAAGTGAGATTATTAGTAAGGTTTTGCCGCCAGCAGTACGTCTGTTCTTAAGAACGCAAGTAGAACAGATAGAAGATTTAGAAATGCAGCTGCAAGGTCATGATCGGCAAATTTTGCGCGGTTATATCCCCGGGGTATTTTTAGCCGTAGGAAAAGCGATTTATCAGGGTTTACATCTAGGTAAAGCGCAATTAAGAGGGGAAAATATTCGTCTTAATATCGGGCAGGTTTTGCGAGGGAAACCCCTAAAAATTTTGGAACCTATTCGGGTTAGCGGTGAGGTGGAAATTAACGAACAGGATTTAAATAATTCGATCGCCTCGACTATTTTGGTTAATGCTTTGGCGGATTTACTAATTTTTTCCCTAGAAAATAACGGAGTTGTTAACGCCAGAGAAATTATCTCACAACAGCGTTTTAACTGGAAAAATGTTCTCTTAAATCAGGGTTATTTCTCTCTTCTCGGCCATAGAGAAACAGGTGCAGAAGTAATTTTTAGCGCTGATATTACCCTAGAAGATGCCCGCACTTTAGGGATTAGTCCCCGACAATGGCAAGGTTTAGCCCCAGATTTATCTATTGATTTGCAACCTTTTACCGTCGATTTAGGCAAAGATGTGGAGATTAAATCTTTTATTCTCGACGATCAAACTCTTTTCTGTCAGGGAAGTTTTTTGATTTTACCTTAAAAATAAACGGGATGATTCCGGTGGGTTAACTTAGTTTAACCCACCTAATTAGGGCTTGCTGAATAAAGGTGAAATGTAGGCAAGGTAAGGGTTTTGTGGCTTTACGAGCGAAACAGGTGCAAGATTTTGAGAGAATCGTGCTTCAAAACCTTGCGTCTTCATCGGCCCGCGTCCTGTAGGGGCGAA